>NZ_JAVTWC010000022.1:0-18213 GCF_032229445.1 Tahibacter sp. | reverse complement strand
TCAGAGTGATCAGAACCGGTGGTTCTGAGCGATCACTCTTCACCCCCTTGACTCAAGGGGGCTCCGGAAAGCAGAGAGTTGTTCCGCGATGCTCAGATCTGCCCGGCGCTTTTTGGCTTACCAGCCCCAGACTGCGACGCCGGCCCAAAGCGCGGGACTGGCATCGGGATATTGCTGCACGAGCGCGAGCTGCGCCTGACGCAGGGCCTGCGCCGGCCGCTGCGCGGCAAGGTGCGGATCGGCGTAGAAACCGTCCATGAGCTCGGGCATGGCGGCATCGTCGACCGGCCACAGCGTCGCGACGACATGCCGCGCGCCGGCCTGCAGGAAGGCATAAGCGACGCCGAACGTTCCCTCGTCCTGTACCGCACGGCCGGTCGCGGTATCGCAGGCACCGAGCACCACCAGCGCCGCCGCCAGGCGGCTTGCGCCGATGCGGCGTGCGGACAGGAAACCGTCGATGTCACGGCCCTGCGCGTCGAACAGCGACAGCACCAGGCCTGAGCCGCTGGCACCGTTACGGTCACCGGCGCCATGTGTCGCGAAATGTAGAATGTCAAAGTTATCCATGTCGTCGCGCCGCAACGCAGTGAGATTGGCATCGAGGCCGGCGAGCAGCGTGCTGTGCGCAGCACCGAGCCGCTCGCCCACACGGCGGATTTCGTCGCCGCTGCCGCGCAGGCGGCGCGGCGAATTGCGCAGCGCCACGCCGGACTGGACCGCTTGTGGCGCGGCGCCGAGGCGCGGGTCGTCGCGGCTGTAGACCGGATCGCCGATCAGCAGCGCGGCGAAGTCCTGCGTCAGCGCGCGCACCGGCGCCCGTCGCAGCAGCCAGGTCGCCGGCAGCAGGGCCAGCTCGTGCCGTTCGAGCAGGTACGACGGCGTCTCGCCACAGCGCAGCGCGGCGAACGGCAGGCCGTCCAACGCGGTATCGCTGACCACCAGTACCCGCCGCGTGTCGACCCAGCCCGCGATCGGACGCCAGACCAGCTCGCAGGCGCGCGTGAGTTCTTCGCGCCAGTCGCCGGCCATGCCCCCGGGCGTCGCGCCCAGGCTGGCCCGCACCCGTTGCACCGCCGCAGTCAGTTCGTACTGCGCGGCCAGCCGGGCGGAGCGCATCGCGTCGCGCTGCACGACCCAGACATAGCCCGCCTCGGGCAGCGTGCGATAGACGACCAGCGTGGTGTCCGCGGGCAACGCCTGCTGCAGCTGCATCAGCGACATCTCATCGGCCGCTGACGCCGGATCCCGCGCCGAGGCGACGCTGTCGAGTGAACGCAGCGCGGCTTCGGCGCTGCGGATGTCCGCGTCGAGACGGCGGCGGCGCTCGTCGACGCTGCCGTCTTCCGGCGTCGTGCGGCGCTCGCCGCCGGCGGCCGAGGGCCGCGTGGGCGCACGCACGATGCTCGCGTCGTTCTGCAGCTTCCAGCGCAGCAGCGCGAGCGCGGCCAATCGCGCCAGTACCCGTTCGCGCTCGGCTTCGCCAGCCGCGTCGGTCGCCGCGGGCAAGGGCATCGCATCGAGGTGGCTGCGCAGGCTGCGCGCACGAAAGCGAGCGCTGAGGCTCAGCGCGTCGGCCGCGCGCCGGTAGCCACCCTCGGCGTCGACGTCGCTCATCAGCAGCGTCAGCAGGCCGACCTGCGCGGCACGCTGACCGGCGAGAAAAGTCGCCCGCTGTTCCAGGTCGAAGACATACGAGCCCGCCTTATCCACCGCGTCGACGGCCTTGCGGTAGGCCACCTCGGCGGCCGCGCCGCGTCGCTGGGCCCACAACGCGTCGGCAACGAGCGTCTGCGCTTCGATGTGCTGCAGTTGGGTCAGTCGTGCGGACTTCAATGCGGCTTCGGCGAAGCGCTGTGCCTGGACCGCGTCGCCGCGCTGCAGCGACAGGTGGCCGAGCTCGATGCGGGCGAGGTCATGAAGATCGCCGCGGTCGATGTCGGCGCTGCCGTCATGGGCCTGCTGCGCTGCCTTCAGGGCTGCCGCCGGGTCGCCACTGCGCCGGTAGATGCGTGCGGCACGCAGCTGACTGTCGACGACGAGCTGCGGCCGGGTCGTCACGGTCGACGCCAGGGCCACTGCCATCGCCCGATCGACCGACGCGCGTGCCTCGGCCGCCTCCCCGTTGGCGAGCTGCGCCTCGGCCAGGCGCGACAGCGTGATGACGATTTCGTCAGCGCGGTTGAGCTTTTCCGTCCGTTCCAGCGCGCTCTTGAGCAGGTCGACCGCGTACGCGGAGTCGCCGAGCAGCATGCGCACTGCGCCCTGGTTGCGCAGCGTGCGCGCCTGCCCCTGCAGGTCAACCGCGTACGCCTTGCCCGCGCGTTCGAAGCCGTCCAGCGCCTGGGTCAGACGGCCGCGCCCGAACTGCACCAGCGCCAGGTTGTTGAGTGCGTCGGCGCTGCCGCGGTGGTCGTGGAAAGACAGCGAGCGCTGCACCGATTCCTCGAAGTACCCGGCGGCGCGCGCCGTGTCGCCGAGCTGCCAGTACGCGCCGCCGAGGTTGTTCAGCGCAATGGCGATGCGCTGCCCGTCGCCGCTGGCCTGCGACAGCGCCAGCGCGTCTTCGAAGCAGGCGCGCGCGGCGGGACCGCTGTCGAACAATGCCTCGCTCAGGCAGATGTTGTTCGCGATCAGCGCACGCAACAGGGTGTCGTCCACGCCGTCCAGGGCGGCGAGCGCCTCGCGAAGTGCCGGCAACGCCTGCGTCGCGTCGCCTATTCGGTAGTGATGCATGCCGAGGTTATTCAGCGCCGAGGCGAGGCCGCGCATGTCGCGGAGCCGCCTCCACACCGGCAGCGACTCGCTCAGCGCCACGACCGCCGCGGCGCGGTCCGACTGACGTACGAGGATGCGTTCGCGCAAGCCGACACAATGCAGGTAGCCGCGCTCGTCGGCGACGGCGCGGCGGTCCGCGCACAGCGTCGCCGCGCGCGTCGCGGTTTCCGCTTCCGTGGCGAGCTTGGGGTCGTTCAAGCGCTGGACGAGCGCAGTCTCTTCCAGGTCCAGGGCGAAGCCGCGGCCGGCTGTGGCCGGATCGACGGTCTGGAGTTCCAGCCTGACCGTGCCGGCTGGCGATCCCATGCGCGGCGCGCGCAGGCGCAGCCGCAGGTCCGGCGTGGCGTCGGCCAGCGCGACGCGATGTTCGCCCCAGCGCAGCAGATCGTCGTCTTCGAACAGCCAGCGCGCGGAACCGGAAAGCAGTTCGGCCTGAACGTCGATGCCGCGTTCGACGACGCGCAGGCGCAGGGGCGGCGCGGCGGCTATTTCGATGTAGTGATCGCGGTCCGCGCCGGGCTGTAGGTCCACGTCCAGCGGGACTCCTGGACGCAGCGTCGCCATTGCCGGATCCGGCGCGACCCGCAGCACCGCGGCGGGTGGCGGCGGCGGAGTCGATCGCCGCAGCGGCAGCCAGGCCAGCACGGCGCCCGCGACACAGACGGCCAGCGCCGCGCCGCGCCAGGCACGCGCGCGGCTGTCGTGAGTCGTGTCTCTGGCTGGTGGCTGCACCCTGCGTCCCTTCCCCGGCGCGGTGTCGTCGCCCGAGTTTACCCATGTGCACCGCCCGCGCGCGGGCATGGCCCCGGCCCGGCTACAATCCGGCCCTATGCCCTCCTTCGATATCGTTTCCAAGCTCGACGCGCACGAAATCTCCAATGCGGTCGACCAGGCCAATCGCGAGCTCGACAAGCGCTTCGATTTCCGTGGCGCCGACGCCAGCTTCGAGCTGTCCGACGGCGTCGTCACCCTCAAGGCCGACGCCGAGTTCCGCCTCAAGCAGATGCAGGAAGTGCTGTTCCAGCGCCTGGTCGCGCGCGGCATCGACATCCGCTGTGCCGAGGTGGCCGACCCCGAGACCAACCTGTCCGCGGCGCGGCAGAAGGTCACGCTCAAGCAGGGCGTGGACCAGCCGCTCGGCAAGAAGATCATCAAGCTGCTCAAGGACGCCGGCCTCAAGGTGCAGGCACAGATCCAGGGCGACCAGCTGCGCGTCAACGGCAAAAAGCGCGACGACCTGCAGGTCGCCATCGCCTTCCTGCGCAAGAGCGAGGACATCGACATGCCGCTGCAGTACGAAAATTTCCGCGACTGACCCCGGCCATGCTCGAAGTCACACCGCAGATCCGCATCCACGACGACGAGCTCAGCGAGAGCTTCGTGCGTTCGTCCGGCCCGGGCGGGCAGAACGTCAACAAGGTCGCCAGCGCGGTGGAGCTGCGTTTCGACGTGGCCAACTCGCCCTCGCTGCCCGACGCTGTGCGCGCACGGCTGCTTGCGCGCCGCGACCGCCGCCTGACCGACGAGGGCGTGCTGGTGATCTCCGCGAGCCGCTTCCGCGACCAGGGGCGCAATCGCGAGGACGCGCGCGAGCGCCTGGCCGAGATCGTGCGCGCCGCCACGGTGGTGGCGAAGAAGCGCATTGCGACCAAGCCGAGCAAGGGTTCGCAGGAGCGTCGCCTGCAGGAGAAGAAGACCCGCTCCGCACACAAGGCCGGCCGCGGCAAGAACTGGAAAGACGAGTGATCGAGCAGCACCTGCCCTACGCCGGCACGCGGCCGTCGCACGTTCCGCTATCGCCGCAGACGCCGCTGCGCCGCTTCTTCGGCTGGCTGTTGCGCTTCTGCGGCTGGAAGCTCGTCGGCCAGTTTCCGGACATTCCAAAGCTGGTCTTCGTGGCCGCGCCGCATTCCTCCTGGTGGGACGGCGTCTGGGGGCTGATGTTCAAGGCCGCCATCGGACTGGACGCATCGTTCATGGCCAAGAAAGAGCTGTTCCGGGGTCCGCTGGGCTGGCTGCTGCGGCGCATGGGTGGCATCCCGATCGAGCGCGGCGCCGCGAACGGCGTGGTCGAGCAGATGGTCGAGCGCTTCGACGCGAGTGAGCGCCTTTGGCTCGGCATCGCCGCGGAAGGCACACGCAAGACGGTGACAAAGTGGAAATCGGGATTCTGGCAAATTGCGCGCGCGGCCGGCGTGCCGGTCATGACGCTGTACTTCCACTATCCGGAGAAGACCATCGGCATCGGCCCGGTGTTCGAGCTCACCGACGATCGCGAGGCGGATATCGCGCGCATACGGGAGTTCTACCGGCCGTGGCGCGGCAAGAATCGCGGAGCTTGAGAACAGGAAAGAGTGAAGAGAAGTGAGAAACGAGTAGAAGCAGCGCGCTTGCAGACTGTTTTCTCACTCCTCTCCACTTTTTTCGTCTGCTGTCGTCGTACTGTCATCGACCGCACGCACGCTGGCGCATATGACCGCCCTGCTGCTGCCTGCCCTGCTCTGCCTGACCCTCGCCGGCTTTGCCTGCGCAGCGGCGTGGAGCCGCAACGAACCAGGCCATGCACGCCGCTGGGACGCGGCGTTCGCTTTCATCGTCGGTGCCGCGGCGGCGGAACTCGTGCTGCTGGCCTCGCCGCTGAGCATGATGTTCCCGTGGGCCGCCACGCTTGGCCTCGTGTTTCCGATGCTGGCCGGCCCATTCTGGTGGCGCAGCCGGCACGGCCGCCAGCACTGGTCGTGGCGGCGCTGGGTGTTGCAGCTGGTACCCGGCATCACGCTGCTGCTGTCCACAATCGCCACAGTTGCCGGTTTCGACGCGACAAACTGGACCGCGGACAACCTGCCGTCGATCGCGCTGGTGATCGGCGCCTCGGTGCTAAATCTCGCCGCCGGCGCAGTGCGCTGGCCGCGTCCGCGACGCGCGGCCGGACGGCGCTGGATCCTGCGCTGAGCATGCCCTCACCGGCATTGCCACAGGTCATCTCTGTAGTCCGTTCACTCGAACAACCGCGGCATCGAGGTTGACTACCATCGAAACGGGCTTCACTCGACCTTGAGCTAACTCAGTCCGGAAGAGTTCGAGCTGTCCTCCTCGTCGCTTCAAGCCTGAACGCGTGTCCGCGACTCGGGGGCGAGATCAACATCAACCGGTTCCGGTTAGCTAGATGTGGTTCAACACGTCGCGCCGCCGCGATCCCTCACACGTCCCCGTCGCTGAGCCACCCTTCGCCCGTGCCGCGCTGGTAGACGGTGTCGCTGTCGAGCACATCGCCGGCCGGGTGCGAGGCGGCATCGGCAAGACGCGCATACAGCGGCGTGAAGTCCGGCCGGGTCGCTTCGATGAGCTGTTCGTAGCTGTCGATGACGAAGTAGGTCTTCTGGTAGGTGTCGATGCGATAGCGCGTGCGCATCACGCGTTCGAGATCGAAGCCGATGCGGTTCGGCGCATCGGATTCGAGGCTGTAGATCGATTCGCCCTTGGAGCTGACGATGCCGGCGCCGTAGATGCGCAGGCCTTCGGGCGTGTCGATCAGGCCGAATTCGACCGTGTACCAATACAGCCGCGTGAGGTTGGCCAGGGCTTCGGGCGCGATGGCCGCGGCCTTGACGCCGCCCGCGCCATAGGCCTGCATGTAGTCGGCGAAAACCGGATTCAGTAGCAGCGGCACGTGGCCGAACAGGTCGTGGAACAGGTCAGGCTCGGCCAGATAGTCCAGCTGTTCGGGCTTGCGTATCCACCAGGTCACCGGAAAGCGCCGGCTGGCCAGATGTTCGAAAAAGGTCAGCTCGGGCAGGAGCCCTTCGACGGCGATGAGTTCCCAGCCGGTGGTTTCGGCAAGCACGCGATTGAGTTCGCTGAACTTCGGGATCGTATCGGCCGACATGCCGAAACGTTCCTGGTTTTCGACGAACTCATTGGCTGCGCGGCCGACGAGCAGTTCACGCTGGCGCTTGAACAGCGTCGCCCAGGTTTCATGATCGGTCGCGGTATACGTGTCCCACGGCTGCTCGATGACGCGCGTCGTGTAGACCGGCACATAGCCCTTGTCGGTGAGCTGGTGTTCGACGCGTTCGGCGACGGTCTGCATGCGACTACTCCGGCGAGAGCGCAAACGGCTGCGCGACCTGGGCAGTGTAGGCGCAGCGGTGCGCAACAGGATTGCTTTGTTGCGCTGTAATCCGGATTTAGCGCAAGATTCCACCGAATTAACGGCAATTCGCGCAATTTCTATGACGGACAGCGAGCTGGACAGGATCGACCTGCGTATCCTCGAGGTGTTGCAGCGTGACGGCCGCATCACCAACGCCGAACTGGCCGAGACCATCAGCCTGTCGGCGTCGGCCTGCCTGCGCCGGGTGCAGCGACTCGAGCAGACCGGCGTGATCAGCGGCTATGCGGCCCGCGTCGAACCGCGCGCGGTCGGCCTCGGCCTGCAGGCCTTCGTGCGCGTGCAGCTCGCGCGCCACGACGCGCAGTCGATCGAACATTTCATCCAGCGCGTGACCGAATCCGGCGAAGTCGTCGCCTGCCATGCGCTGACCGGCGACATGGACTACCTGCTTCACGTCGTCGTCGAGGACCTCGATCATTTCTCGCGCTTCCTGCTCGACCGCCTGCTCAACGACTCGGGCGTGGCGGACGTGAATTCGAGCTTCGTGCTGCGCACGGTCAAACAGACCGGCGCGCTGCCGCTGTAGCGCACTCGCGTCAATCGGCCTGGACGCGGACCTGCGCCGGATCACGACAGCGCAGCCAGCCGATGCGCCGGCTGCCGCCAGCGCGAAGGTCGGCTTCGGCCGTGCGCTCGAAGTGCAGCCTGTCGCCGCGCACCGCGATATAGCCGTTCGCGCCATCGGCGGCGCTGCAGTCGCCGTCGATACGCAACCGCGCCGGCAGTGGCGCATCGAGATTGCCGTCGCTGTGCAGCACGAGATCCAGCGGCCCGTCCGCCGCTGCCTGTAGTGCGATGCGAAGCCGCGCTTGCAGCGGCTGCCCTTCGATCACCGCACGCAGCGTGCGCAGCGACCAGGCACGTTCGTCGCCCTCGCGCGGCAGGCGGAACCAGGCGAAGCCGGCGAGATTCGGATAGGCGCGCGCACTCAGCTGCGCGATCAGCGTCACCACCTCGCGCGGATCGACCTTGAGTTCGCGAGAGCCGGCGCTGCGCAGCGGCAGGCGTTGCTCGCTCTCGACCGCGGCGATGCGGCCGTCGAGATCGAGTTTCAGCCGCGCCCCATAGGCCGGCAGCGCGACGAGAAACGGCTTGTTCGCGCTGCGCCGCGACCAGTCGGCAACCCATTGCGCCGCGAGCACGGGATCGAACAGGCCACTGGCCGGATCGCGCACCGCGTGCACCTGGAGCGCGCTGGAATCGACCTGGGCCAGCACCGCATCGAGTTCCGGCGCGTTGCGCCAGGCCGGCAGCGCGGTGATCGACAGTGCACCGGTCTTGAGCACCTTCGCGCGAATATCGGCGAGCAGGCGCGCATAGTCGGCGAGCTTCGAGGTCGCGCAGTCGTAGTCGATTTCGAGCGTGCCGCCGCCATGGCCCTCGCTGCGCCAGCGCCGAAGTTCCTGATCGATCAGACCCGGCACGCGCTCGCGTAGTCGCGCGTCGGGCAGCGAACCGTCTATGCGCACGACCGCGGTCACGGGCAGGCCGGTCGCCTTCAATGCGGCCCAGTCAACGTTCTGGCTCGTCGCGATGTAGCCCGTGCGGTCCACCTGCAGCACAAGCACGCGCAGCGACGCCGCGAACGCGCGCGATTCGGCGACCGCGGCAACCAGAGACGGGTCCCACGAGCGTTGCCAGATGTAGAGGCTGTGGGGAAGCCTCGGCGCGGGTGGGGCGCTGCACGCCGACGGCAGGGCCGCGATCGCGATCAGTAGGCTTGCGCAAGCCGGCTGCAATATCCGGCGCCATCGCGAGGCGCGCCTCACGCCGGCAAGCTACGCACTACGGACGATGTCGCGGCGCGACGCGCGTGCGCCGACACCGCGTCAATGCACCGTCGGCGGCGCATCGTCATCCCGGCGTCGGCGCGGAAATTCCAGGATCACGCCGCGATCGTCCGGCACGCGCTGCCACAACACCGGCACCTGCGCCGGCCGCGGCAGCTCGTAGGTATCCGTCTCGGCGGCCAGTGCAGCGGCCGCGGCTTCTTCCTCGAGTTCCCAGCTCGGCCGCGGCAGCGGTGTCGGCGGATCGCGCTGCTGCCAGAGGAACGCGGCAATCGTCCCGGCCAGCGCGCCACTGAGGTGCGCTTCCCACGACACGCCGATCTCGCGCGGCAGCACGGTCACCAACATGCCGCCGTAGAGGAAGAACACGACCATCGCGACGACCATCGCATTACGGTCGCGCCGCAGCAGTCCGAGCACGAACAGGTAGAACATCAGGCCGTGCGTCACGCCGCTCGCGCCGATATGCCAGGACGGCCGGCCGATCAGCCAGGTGCCCACGCCGCCGAGTAGCCAGATGAAAATCAGCGCGCGCCAGGAACCGCTGGGATAGGTGAAGCGTGCCAGCGCCAGCAGGACTGCCAGTGGCAGGCTGTTCATGATCAGGTGCTCGAACGATCCGTGCACCAGCGGCGACGTCAGCACACCGAGCAGACCGCTCGCGTCCAGTGGACGCACGCCGAAATCGCTGAAGTCCAGGCCGGCGGCGACTTCGATGAACTTCACGAGCCAGAGCACGGCGACGAACGCCAGGGCGAGCAGGCTCGCGCGCTTGAGCTGTGGGGTATCGCGTGGGGGAACAGTAGCGGTCGTATCCATTGGCGCGAGGTTGGGGCAGTGCCGGGGCAGTCAAGGGAACGGTACAGGCCAGCCGGAAGCACGCAATGCCGGTCCGGATGTCAGGTCCCGGCACGGGCCGCGGCGCAATAGCGCAATCGGCGACGTCCATGCCACCGGATTGCGCAAGCCAGACGCCACAGTCCCGGCCAACAATGCGCTACGACCTTTTGCAGGGGCGGCACGCAGGCGGCATGGGCTAGCCTTGACGGATCGTCCGGGAGAGAACCATGTCGCCATTCCGTATCGCCGCGTCGCTGCTTGCCCTGGCTCTGGCCTTCCCGGTCATCGCCGCCGATTCCGCTGCCGACCGCTTCAAGGACCTGTACGAGCGCGAATGGACCTGGCGCCTGCGCGAGAGCCCGCAGTTCGCAAGCTACCTCGGCGACCGTTCGCGCGACGCCGAGCTCGGCCACGTCGACGAGCCCAGCCAGCTGCGCCGGCTGAAGGCACTGGAAGGGTTCCAGCGCGAACTCGACGCGATTCCCGCCGAGCAGCTCGATCCCGCCGACGCGATCAACTACGCGATCTATCGCAACCAGCTCGCCAATCGCATCAACGGCCTGCGGCTCAAGGACTATCTCCTGCCGATGACATCGGATTCGAGCTTCTACGCCGACCTGATGCAGATGCCCGAATCGCAGAAGCTCAAGACCACGGCCGACTACCGCACCTACATCGCCAAGCTCGCCGCGATCCCGGCCTATTTCGACGAGCACATCGTGCTGCTGCAGCAGGGCGTCAGGATCGGCATGACCTTGCCCCAGGTCGTGCTGCAGGGCCGCGACGGCCCGCTGCGCGAGATTGCCGAAGGCAAGGACCTCGCGAAGAATCCGTTCTATCAGCCGTTCACGAAGCTGCCGTCCGACATCCCCGCCGAGGACGCCGAGGCGCTGCGCCGCGAGGGAGAGGAGGCGGTGCGCAAGCATGTCGTGCCGGCATACGCGAAACTGCTGAAATACTTCGTCGACGACTATGTGCCGCAGGCGCGCAAGACCCTCGGCGCGTATTCGATGCCAAACGGCAAGGACTACTACCAGCATCAGATCCGCGAATACACGACGCTCGATTCCACGCCGGAGGAAATCCACGGGATCGGCCTGCGCGAAGTGGCACGGATTCGGGCAGAAATGGAAAAAGTCATGAAGGATGCGAAGTTCGACGGGGACTTCGCCGCGTTCCTGACCTTCTTGCGCAGCGACGCGCAGTTCTACGCCAAGACCCCGCGCGAACTGCTGATGATCGCGCGCGACATCGCCAAGCGCATCGACGGCGAGCTGCCGAAATACTTCGGCAAGCTGCCGCGCCTGCCCTATGGTGTCGTGGCGGTGCCAGCGGCGATCGCGCCTTACTACACCACCGGGCGCTACAGCGGCGCACCGGCCGACGGCAAGACCGCCGGCTTCTATTGGGTCAATACCTGGAAGCTCGAGGCGCGCCCGCTGTATGCGTTGCCCGCGCTGACGCTGCACGAAGCCGTGCCCGGCCATCATCTGCAGGGCGCGCTGGCCAACGAACAGGGCGAGCAACCGCCGTTCCGCCGCTACAGCTATATCTCGGCCTTCGGCGAAGGCTGGGCGCTGTACGCAGAACACCTCGGCGTCGAGATGGGCATCTACGAAACGCCGTACGAACAGTTCGGCCGCCTGACCTATGAAATGTGGCGCGCCTGCCGCCTGGTCATCGACACCGGCATCCATGCCAAGCAGTGGACCCGCGAACAGGCGCTCGCGCTGCTGCGCGACAATTCCGCGCTGTCCGAGCACGAGATCACGACCGAGGTGGATCGCTACATCTCCTGGCCCGGCCAGGCGCTGAGCTACAAGCTCGGCGAACTGCGCATCCGCGAGCTGCGCGCCAAGGCCGAACGCGAGCTCGGCACGCGCTTCGATCTGCGCGCGTTCCACGACGCGGTGTTATCGCTGGGCTCGGTTCCCCTGCCGCTGCTCGACCAGCGCGTCGACCAGTTCATCCGCGAGAACCGGGCCGCGCCGTAGGCATTTCACCGCATCGCGACCTTGCTTGCCGTTAGATCCGCGGGAGGCCGCGCCGGCAAGCAGACGGTCTGGCAGTTCGGCACTCTTTTGAGTCCGTGTTTTTCGACCGATGCAACGCACGACCTGCGCCGGGAAAACGCGACGGGGCGCAAGACCGCCTTGTACCGCAGAACGCCGCGGCAACTTTCGAGGGACTGCCGAATCGCCACACCGATGCGCCGGCGCCAAAGGGGGCTGCGTGCTATTCGATGTGCGTACGGCGATGCTGATGGCAGCAGGTATCACGGCGATGCTGGCTCTCTGCCTTGCCGTGACGTTGCGCCGCTATCGGGCGCCCGTGGGCGAGGCCACGACGCTCTGGATACGCGGCACCGTGCTGCAGTCGCTGGCCTGGTTTGCCTTGTGCCTGCGCGACGACGTCCCCGATCTGGTGTCGGTGCTGCTCGGCAACCTGCTGATCTGCCTGGCCTACGCCGAGTATCCGCGAGCGCTGCGCGCGCTCCACGCCGACGCCCGGCATTGGTACGTGCCACAGGCCATCGCTGTCTGGGTACTGGTCCCCGTGGTGTTCTTTACCTGGATTGCGCCCAGCGTGCCGATGCGTACCGTCGCGACGTCGGCCGTCGTGCTGATCCTGCTGGTTCTCGGCGCCCGCGAGGCCGTTTGCACGTCACCACGGCCCTGGCCTACCAGCCACCGCATCACCGCCGCCACCTTTCTCGTCGGGGCCGCGATGCTGCTGGTGCGCATCGGGTTCGAATCGTGGAACCCGTTGCCGCTGACGAGCGGCGTCGCCGCGACGCCGATGCAGAGCCTGACCTTCGGCTATCTGACCCTGGCCCCGGTCATCGCTACCTTCGGCTTCGTGCTGATGTGCAGCGAAACCACGCGCGCCGAGTTCGAGAAGCTCGCTGCGACCGATCCGCTGACCGGCGCGCTCAACCGCCGCATGCTCGAACAGCTCGCCCATAGCCACATTTCCCACGCGATGCGCCACGGCCATGCGCTATCGGTCCTGCTGCTGGACGCCGATCACTTCAAGGACATCAACGACGCCCACGGCCATGACGTCGGCGATCAGGTGCTGCAGGGCGTGGTGCGCGTCGTCCAGAAGCAGCTGCGTCCCGGCGATCTGATCGGCCGCCTCGGCGGCGAGGAGTTCGTCGTGATCCTCAGCGAGACCGACGCCCTGGAAGCCACCCAGGTCGCCGAGCGCCTGCGCGGCGCGGTCGCCGATCTCGATCTCGAGGTCAACGAGGGAAGCACGCCGCTGGCGCTGTCCATCAGCATTGGCGTGGCCACCCTGGGCGATCATGGTCCGGACTTCCACGAACTGCTCCGCCGCGCCGACCGCGCCATGTACGTGGCCAAGCGCGGCGGGCGTAACCGCGTCGTCACCGGCGAAATACCGCTGGTGTGACGCGCAGTCCGGCCGTTGCGGCTGCGAAAAAAAGAGGGGCAGCCTCACGGCCGCCCCCAGTGTCGCCTTCTGACGTGCTTGCTTACTGACTATTTGGAAATATCCACGTCCTTGGTCTCGCGCAGGAACAGGCTGCCGATGACGAAGGTGAACAGCGCGATCACGATCGGATACCACAGACCCTGGTAGATGTTGCCGGTGGCCGCGACCAGGGCGAAGGCGGTGGTCGGCAGGAAGCCGCCGAACCAGCCGTTGCCGATGTGGTACGGGAGGCTCATCGAGGTATAGCGGATGCGCGTCGGGAACAGTTCCACCAGCCATGCCGCGATCGGGCCGTAGACCATCGTCACGTACAGCACGAGGATGGCCAGCAGCACGAACACCATGAAGCGGTTGATCTGGGTCGGATCGGCCTTGTCGGGGTAGCCCGCTCCGGCGACGGCCGTCGCCATGGCGCCGGTGAAGGTCGTGATCTGCGTCTTGAACTGATCGGCCGAAAGACCCGCACCGTCGAAGCTCGGAATGACCTGGCTGCCGATCTTGACGCTGGCCACGCTGCCCGCGGGCGCTGCTTCGTTGACGTACGGAATGTTCTTGCCCGCCAGGTAGCCCTTGACGATGTCGCAGGAGCTACGGAAGGTCACATGCGATTTCAGCTCACCAGGCACGAACTGGAACGCGCACTGCTGTGGATCCGCGACCACGGTGATCGGCGAGGCCGCGCTGGCCGCTTCGAGTGCCGGGTTACCGTAGTGGGTCAGGGCTTTGAAGATCGGGAAGTAAGTCAATGCGGCGATCAGGCAGCCCGCCATGATGATGGGTTTGCGGCCTATCTTGTCCGACAGCCAGCCAAACACCACGAAGAAGGGCGTCGCCGCCAATAGTGCCGCGGCCATGAGCAGGTTCGCCGTCGTCGCGTCTATCTTCAGTGTCTGGGTCAGGAAGAACAGCGCGTAGAACTGACCCGCGTACCAGACCACGGCCTGTCCGGCCGTCGCACCGAGCAGCGCGAGCAGCGCGATCTTGCCGTTGCTGGAGAAGAAGCTGTCCTTGATCGGCGACTTCGAACCCTTGCCTTCGGCCTTCATCTGCTGGAACAGCGGCGATTCGTTGAGCTGCAGGCGGATCCATACCGAAATACCGAGCAGCAGGACCGAGAGCAGGAACGGTATGCGCCAGCCCCAGGATTCGAAGGCTTCGCTGCCGAGCCAGGTGCGGCAACCCAGGATCACGAGCAGGGACAGGAACAGGCCGAGCGTCGCGGTGGTCTGGATGAAGCTCGTGTAGAGACCACGCTTGCCCGCGGGCGCATGTTCGGCGACATAGGTCGCCGCGCCGCCGTATTCACCACCCAACGCCAATCCTTGCAAAAGTCGCAACGTGATCAGAATCACCGGCGCGGCAATGCCGATGCTGGCGTAGCTCGGCAGGATGCCGACCAGGAAGGTCGACAGACCCATGATCACGATCGTGACGAGGAAGGTGTACTTGCGGCCGATCAGGTCACCGAGGCGGCCGAACACGAGCGCGCCGAACGGACGCACGGCGAAGCCGGCGGCGAAGGCGAGCAGTGCAAAGATGAAGCCGCTGGTCGGACTGAGCGCGGTAAAAAACTGCTTGGCGATGATCGCCGCGAGCGAACCGTACAGATAGAAGTCATACCACTCGAACACCGTGCCGAGGCTTGATGCGAAGATGACGCGCTTGTGGCCCTGGGTGAGCGGTGCTCCGGCCGGTGCGGCAGAGTTGGGGACGCTAGCCATTGTGATGCTCCTCAGAACGAGTACTTGGCCATGAACTGCAGGCGATCGATGTCGCCCTCGGCACCGCTCTCGAGTTCACGCCGACCAACCATGTATTCGACGCCCACATCGAGCTTGGGCAGCGGCGAATAGATGAAGTTGAGGCGGAAGCTCTGCGAGCTCTTGGTGACGCCGGTTCCGGTGAAGGCCACGGGATTGTCGTAGTCGCTGCGTGCGAACATCAGGTTGCTGCGCAGCTTCTTGTTGGCGAAGACATGCCGCCAGGCGACATAGCCGGCGAAGCCGTCGATGCCTTCCAGGTCGTTGTTGAGGTCGAGCACCGAATCGGACGTGACACCCAGGCCTATGTAGCGGCTGATCGCGCCGCCGCTCAGCTGATAGCGGATGTCGTTGCGTTCGCCGATATTGAACTTGCCGCTCACGCTGAGTGCGCCGCCGAACTGGCTGTCCTCGATCGCCGGTGTGGTGCCGGCGGCCAGACGATCGACACGCAGGTCGCGCAGCAAGCCGGCGACGCCGAAGTGGCCCCAGGTGCCTTTCCAGGTATAGCGCGCGGCCAGGTCGGGCACCGCACCGCGGTCGGAACTGGCCGCGGCGCCACCACCGCGCGGAATGATCGTGGTCTGCGGGTCCTCCAGCGAGATCTGGAAGTTTCCGGTGGTGTAGCGGATCTGCGGCTGACGCACGAACACCACGCCATCGGTCGGGCCGATGAAATCGACCGCCTCGGGCAATGCCGCCGTATCCATGAACGTGGACCAGGTCTGCCCGGCCAGCCATGTGTTCCAGTAGGCGTAAGCGTGGCGCAGCGTGACGCCGTAAGTGTTGGTCGCGTTCTCGTTGCCAAGTGCGCCGCCGAAGAAGTCCCATTCGACGAAAGCGCCGAGCTTGTCGTTGTTGTCGGTGACGGAATCAACGCCGATGCTCAGACGTGAGAACTTCGCGCCAGCGTCATAGTCGGTGCCCGAACCGCTGCCACCGACCGGCGTCTGCCCAGGCACATAGAGATCGCGGCCGCTGGCCGAGTCGGCAAGCTGGCCCGAGTCGGTGCGCGTGAGCATGAAGTCAGTCTTGATGAAACCGCCGATCTTCACCGTCGTGCCGGGATTGGCACCCGGCGTGAGCGTGGTGACCTGGATCGGCAGCTTCACGCCGGCAGCGGCAGGGCCGGCGGCAGCGGGCGCGACGGCGGGCGCCGCGGCAGTCGCCTTCTTCTGTGCGTCGACAGCGGCCTTCAATTCGGCCAGCTGCTGTTCGAGTTGCGCGATGCGGCCTTCGAGCGCTGCTTCGCTGCGGCTATCGGCCTGGGCCGCTCCGCTCAGCGATACCAGTAACGCGGCGGTCAGTACGGTGCGGCGTAGTGAAAAAAGATGCGAGATAGCCATGGAACGACCCCTCCCAAGGTGTGTGGCGCGCCGAGGTTGCGCCCCCTGACCAGGCACGCCTATTCGCCATTGGTCGAAGCAAGGTCGTGTTTCGACTAAAGTCGGATTGGTTGCGCGTAAGCCTCGGATACTGTTGATGCAATGCAGCAGGGGAGGGGCGCCGTCGGCGCGATACTTTGCTGATATATAGAAATATATAAAGGGATACCGTCATGTCGAACAAGATTTATCCGGTTGACGAAGCCTACGCAAAGCAGACGCGCATCACGCGCGCGCAGTACGAGGCGCTGTATGCCGAATCGGTCGACGATCCGGAAGGCTTCTGGGCGCGCACGGCGCAGCGGCTGGACTGGATCACTCCGTTCACGCAGGTCAAGGACGTGTCGTTCGCCGCCGACGATCTGCACATCCGCTGGTTCGGCGACGGTGCGCTGAACGTCTCGGCGAACTGCCTCGACCGCCATCTCGCCACGCGCGGCGACAAGACCGCCATCATCTTCGAAGGCGACGACCCGGCCGAGTCACGCCGCATCTCCTATCGCGAGCTGCATGCGGAGGTCTGCCGCGCGGCCAACCTGCTGCGCAACCTCGGCATCGCCAAGGGCGACCGTGTCGCGATCTATCTGCCGATGATTCCCGAGTCCGCCGTGGCCATGCTGGCCTGCGCGCGCATCGGCGCCGTGCACTCGGTCGTATTCGGCGGCTTTTCGCCGGACTCGCTGGCCGGGCGCATCGCCGACTCGCAATGCAAGCTCGTCATCACCGCCGACGAGGGGCTGCGCGGCGGCAAGAAGGTCGCCCTCAAGGCGAACGTGGACGAGGCGCTGACGCGGCCCGGCACGACGTCGGTGGAAACCGTGCTCGTGGTCCGCCGTACCGGCGCGCCGATCGCGATGCAGACCCCGCGCGACCGCTGGTGGAGCGCGCTGATCGCCGAGCAGCCCAGCGAGTGCGCGCCCGAAACGGTGAATGCCGAAGATCCTTTGTTCATCTTGTATACCTCGGGTTCGACCGGCAAACCCAAGGGCGTGTTGCATACCAGCGGCGGCTACCTGACCTACGTCAGCTACACCCACGAGTGCGTGTTCGACCTGCGCGAGGACGACATCTACTGGTGCACGGCCGACGTGGGCTGGGTCACCGGGCATTCGTACGTGGTCTACGGGCCCCTCGCCAACGGCGCCACGACGGTCATGTTCGAGGGGGTGCCGAACTGGCCGGACGTCAGCCGCTTCTGGCAGGTCGTCGACAAGCACGGGATCACCATCTTCTACACCGCGCCCACCGCGATCCGCGCGCTGATGCGCGAAGGCGAGGAACCGGTGCGGCGTACCTCGCGCGCGTCGATCCGCCTGCTCGGCACGGTCGGCGAACCGATCAATCCCGAAGCCTGGGAGTGGTATCACCGTGTCGTCGGCGACGGCCGCTGTCCGATCGTCGACACCTGGTGGCAGACCGAGACCGGCGGCGCGCTGATCACGCCGCTGCCGGGTGCGACCGACACCAAGCCGGGCTCGGCGACCAAGCCGTTCTTCGGCGTCAAGCCGGCCATCGTCGATGCCAACGGCGTCGTGCTGGAAGGCGCCTGCGAAGGCAACCTGATCCTGACCGACTCCTGGCCCGGCCAGATGCGCACGGTGTACGGCGACCACGAGCGCTTCGTCGACACCTACTTCCGCACCTATCCCGGCGCCTATTTCACCGGCGACGGCGCGCGTCGCGACGCGGACGGCTACTACTGGATCACCGGTCGCGTCGACGACGTGATCAACGTCTCCGGCCACCGCATCGGCACGGCGGAAGTCGAGAGCGCGCTGGTCTCGCATCCGAAGGTGGCCGAGGCCGCCGTGGTCGGCTGTCCGCACGACATCAAGGGCCAGGGCATCTATGCCTACGTCACGCTCAAGGTCGGAGAGATCGGCAGCGACGAGCTGCGCAAGGAACTCATCAACTGGGTGCGCAAGGACATCGGCCCGATCGCCTCGCCCGATTACCTGCAGTGGGCACCGGGCCTGCCCAAGACGCGCTCCGGCAAGATCATGCGCCGCATCCTGCGCAAGATCGCCGAG
>NZ_JAVTWC010000021.1:0-103018 GCF_032229445.1 Tahibacter sp. | reverse complement strand
GTCATCCGCGCCAATCGCCGCTTAAGCTCCAAGAAAAACGAAGCACTACACTAGTGGTCAAACGGCTAAAGCGAAGCCTGCTCACGGTTCCGATATCCAGCCGCTTGTGTGCGATTGATCACCGGGCGATCCATTCCGTACCGTCTCGTCAGGCTGCTTTTTCAACAGCCTGCTATACCTTCTCCGCCGCCCGAAGTTGCAGCTTGAAGCCGAGATCCTTGAGGTGCTCGCGTTCCTGGTCCAGGTCGGCGACGGTCAGCGGGTGCTGTTCGAGCCATTCCCGGCTGAGCTTGAGTTCCAATGTGCGCTCGTCGGCGCGCGCGCTGAGTGGAGGCAGGCGGTCCCCGCTGCGTGCACGGTGCAAAAGCACGGCCACACGCAGCAGGGCGGTCACCCGCACCGCAGTGCGGCGTGAACGCTCCGGCAACGCGGCCAGGGCCTCCTGGTCCGGTTTGCGTCGATGGCAACGCAGGATGGTGGCGAGGAAATCCTGTTCCTGGCGCGTAAACCCGGCCAGATCGGAGTTTCGAACCAGATAGGCGCCATGCACATGATGCTGACTGTGGGCGATGGCCAGGCCGATCTCGTGAATGCGCGCTGCCCAGCGCAGCCAATCGAGTGCGTCGCCGTCGAGCTGCCAGGGTTCGGCGATCTGGTCGAACAGCAGGCGCGACGTCGCCTCGACGCGTTGTGCGTGGACGCGGTCCGCGTCATAGCGCCGCACCAGCCCTTCGATACTGGCGGTGCGCGGATCGCGCTGTTCGGCGCGGCCGATGAGGTCGTAGAGCAGGCCTTCGCGCATTGCCGTCTCGCACACCTGCATGCGCTCGAGTCCGAGTGCGGCGAATGCCGCCTCGAGGATGGCAATGCCGCCGACGATCACGCTCTGGCGTTCTTCGGAAAGTCCGAGCAGGCGCAACTTGTCGATGCTGCCGGCAGCCAGCAACCCGTCGCGCAGGCGGTCCAGACTGGCGTGCGTAATTCCTGCGTCGCTCCAGCCGTTGGCCTGGACGATGTTGCCGATCGCACGGATCGTGCCCGACGAGCCGATGGTTTCGCCCCAGCCGCGTGCGCGGTAATCGGCGGCGAACTGCTGCAGCTCCACGCCGATTTCTGTCTGTGCCTGGCGCCAGCGTTTGGCGGTGAGCTTGCCGTCCTCGAAAAAGCGCAGGGTACTGGCAACGCAGCCCATCTGCAGGCTTTCCGTCTCGAGGGCTTCCATGCCGATGCCGATGATGAATTCGGTACTGCCGCCGCCGATGTCGATGCACAGCCGCCGCTCGCGCGATTCCGGCAGGCTGTGAGCCACGCCAAGGTAGATCAGGCGTGCCTCTTCGCGGCCGGACACGATTTCGATGGGGTGCCCGAGCGCGGTTTCCGCCGGCAGCAGGAACGCATGCGGCGCGCTCATGCGCCGTACGGTGTTGGTGGCCACCGCGCGCACGCGGCCCGGCGGCAGCGCCCGCAAACGTTGGCCAAAGCGGGCGAGGCAGGCGAGGGCGCGGTCGCGACGCTGGCTGTCCAGGCTGCCATCCTGCCGTAGCCCCGCAGCCATGCGCACGCTGTCGCGCAGCCGGTCGATCACACGCAGTTCGCCGTGCTGATACCGCGCGACGACCATGTGATAGCTGTTGGACCCCAGATCGACGGCCGCAAGCAGCTCGCCGTCCTGGATAGGCTTTTGGCCGTTGGGCACGCGGACCTCAGGGGAAGGTGGGCGGACGGATTCTGCCACGGCCGCCCCGTGCCGAGGTGGCCGGCCGCATGCTACATGCAAAGGCGCGCGACGAGGGTTAGCTGTGCCGAATGCGGCATCTCGTCGCCGGGCTCGACGCGCACGTAGTTGCCGTCGGGCTGCAGCATCCAGGACTGGGTGTTGTCGGCGAGGAAATTCGCCAGGGCCTCGTCGTAGACGCGTTGGGCCAGCGCTGCGTCGATGATCGGAAAGCAGGTTTCGATACGCCGCAGCAGATTGCGTTCCATCCAGTCGGCGCTGGCGCAGTAGATCTCCGCCGCGCCGTCGTTGCCGAACCAGTAGACGCGGCTGTGCTCGAGGAAGCGGCCGATCACCGAGCGCACCCGGATGTTGTCGGAAACACCGGTGATGCCCGGACGCAGCGCGCAGGCGCCGCGCACGATCAGATCGATCTGAACGCCGGCGATCGAGGCCGCGTAGAGCTGCTGAATCACGCCGGCCTCGTTGAGCGCGTTCATCTTGGCGATGATGCGTGCCGGCCGGCCGGCCTGGGCGTGGCCGATCTCGCGCTCGATCTTCTCGAGCAGTCCCTTGTGCAGCGTGAACGGTGATTGCAGCAGGCGCTTGAGCTTGATCGCCGTGCCCAGTCCGGACAGCTGCTGGAACATCTTGTGCACGTCTTCGCCGATGTCCGCGTCGGACGTCATCAGCCCGAAGTCGGTGTACACCTTCGAGGTCATCTGGTGATAGTTGCCGGTGGAAAGGTGCACGTAGCGGCGAAGTCTGCCCTGTTCGCGTCGCACGATCAGCAGCATCTTCGCGTGCGTCTTGTAGCCGACCACGCCGTAGACCACCTGCACGCCGGCTTCCTGCAGACGGTTGGCCAGACGGATGTTGGCTTCCTCGTCGAAGCGCGCGCGTAGCTCGACCACGACGGTGACGTCCTTGCCGTTGCGCGCCGCATCGATCAGGTGATTGACCAGCGGCGAGTGATCGCCGACGCGGTACAGGGTCTGCTTGATCGCGAGCACGTCCGGATCCTGGCTGGACTGGCGCACAAGCTCCATTACGGCGCCGAACGACTCGAACGGGTGATGCAGCAGCACGTCCTGTTCGCGAATCACGTCCAGCACGTTCTGTCCTGCGGCCAGCGCCGATGCTACACGCGGCGTGAACTTCGGAAATTTGAGGTCCGGGCGCTCGACCTGATCGTAGATCGCATTGATGCGGTTGATGTTGACCGGCCCGGCACAGCGGTATACATCCTGCTCGGTCAGCTCGAAATTGGCCATCAGCATTTCGGTGATCGCCTTGGGGCAGGCTTCGGCGATCTCCAGGCGCACCGGATGCGCGTAGCCACGGCCGATGAGTTCGTCGGACAGCGCGGTCGCGAGGTTTTCCACTTCGTCCTCGTCGACGACGAGTTCGCTGTTGCGCGTGACGCGGAACTGATACGAACCTTCCACGCGCATGCCCGGGAACATCTCGTCGATGAACTGCTGCAGCAAACCGGCCAGGAACACGAAGTCGTAAGGGCCCTCGGACACTTCGGCAGGCAGGCGGATGATGCGCGGCAGCGAGCGCGGCGCACGCACCAGCGCCATGTGGCCCTCGCGGCCGAACGCATCCGTGCCCTTGAGCACGACGGCCAGGTTGAGGCTCTTGTTGAGAATCCGCGGGAACGGGTGCGCCGGATCCAGTCCCAGCGGTGACAGCACCGGCATGACCTCGTTCTGGAAATAGCCCTGCAGCCAGCGTTTCTGCTTGACCGTCCACTTGTCGCGCGTGACGAAGCGTATGCCCTCTTCGCCGAGCGACGGCAGCAGCACGTCGTTCCAGAAGTCGTACTGGGCGCGTACCAGTTCCAGCGCGCGCGCGCGGATTCTGGTCAGGGCTTCGAGCGGCGACAGCCCGTCGGGCCCGGGCATCGGTGTGTTCAGCGCGATCTGCTGCTTGAGCACGGCGACGCGGACCTCGAAAAACTCGTCGAGATTGCTGTTTGAAATGCACAGGTAGCGCAGCCGTTCCATCAGCGGCACGCGCGGATCCTGCGCCTGTGCCAGTACCCGGAAATTGAATTCGAGCTGGGCGAGTTCGCGATTGAGGTACAGCGAGGGATCGGCCAGGTCGCGGCTCATGGCGCCATTGAGCAAGGTCATTGCAGTTGCCCCAGTTCCAGCGACACGTCGGCCGCCGGCAATGCGACGAACCCGTGGCGGACGGCGGTGTCCTGCGCGGCGCTGCTCAACGCGAAGCGCAGGAACGCGGCGGTCACCGGGTCCGGCCGACCGTCGTCGGCGCGATTGAAATACAGATACAGCGAACGCGTCAGAGGATAGCGCCCCGAGATGACGTTTGCGGCATCCGGCAGGCTGGCTGCTTCATCGGCGCGCCGCAGCGGCACGAGGCGGACGAGGCCGTTCACGTGGCCCAGTCCGGCATAACCGATGGCATTGGGCTGCCGCGCGACGGCGGCGACGATCGCTCCGGCGCCTGGAAACTGCACCACGTCGGCGCGATAGCGGCCACTGCACAACGCGGATTCCTGGAAAAACTCAAAGGTGCCCGACGCGGTATTGCGGCCCAGGCGCAGCAGCGGCTGCGCGGCGAGCACCGGCATGGCGACGCCCAGGTCGCTCCAGCGCTCCGCGATTGGCGCAGCCGTGCAGGCCGGCCCCGCGGCCCAGATCCGAGCGACATCGCTGAGCCGCAGTGCGGGCAGCGCATTGTCCGGGTGGACGAAAATCGCGACTGCGTCGAACGCGATGCGGATGCGTCCCGGATCGCGCCCGCGGCGGATGCGGTAGTCGGCGGACTCGGTTGCGTTCATCGCCCGGCTCATCGGGCCGAGGTCGGCCGCTCCGCTGGCCAGCGCGGCCGGTGCGGTGGCTGAGCCCGGCGTGCGGATCTGAAAACGAACCTCGGGCTGTTCCGCGGAATAGTCGTGTGCCCAGGCCAGCATGAGTTCGCCCAGCGTATCGGAGCCCACGCTGGTCAGGGTGCGGCCGGCGGCGGCGCCCGTCAGCGGGACGGCCAGCACGGCCGTCAGCAGTAGCGAACCGGCACGACTCACCCGGCGTCCTCGCTGGCCGTCGCCAGGCTGATGCGCTCGGCGCCGAACACGCAGGAGAACGTGCTGCCGACGCCGACCTCGCTATCGATCGCAAGACGCGCCTGGTGCAGCTGCAGCACATGCTTGACGATCGACAATCCCAGGCCAGTGCCGCCGGTGTCCCGCGAACGGCTGCTGCTGACCCGGTAGAAGCGTTCGGTGATACGCGGAAGATGGCTCGGCGCGATGCCCTGGCCGGTGTCGCTGACAGCAAAGACGGCCTGTCCTTCCCGCAACTCCCAGGAGATCTCGATGCGACCGCCAGCCGGCGTGTAGCGCACTGCGTTGCTGACCAGATTGGAAAACGCACTGTGCAGTTCTTTGGGCGATCCGTTGAGGTTGGCATCGGTGCGCAGCACGAGATTGATCGTGTGCCGTCCCATGCTCAGCGCGTCGGCTTCGCGCTTGAGCGTGTGCAACACGCTCTGCATGGGAATGCGCTCTTCGGGCAGGCTGTCCTGAGCTTCGAGGCGCGACAGCGTCAACAGGTCCTCGACGATCTGGGTCATGCGTCGCGACTGTGTGCGAAGTTCCATCAGGATCGGTTCGAGTTCGGGTGACTGGTCCGGCTCGATCAGGTCGAGATAGCCGTGCACGACCGTCAGCGGCGTGCGCAATTCATGCGAGACATTGGCGACGAAGTCTCGCCGCACCTGTTCCAGCTGCATCAGCTTGGACATGTCGCGCGCTACGAGCAGGCGCTGGCTTCGCCCGTACGGGATGATGCGCAGGCCCAGGCGCAGGGCGTCGTCGGCCGGTGCCGGTACGTCCATGAGCGGTTCGCTCCACTCGCCGCCTTCGAGCCAGCGCGTCACGCGCGGCGAGCGCACCAGATTGGAAAAATGCCCGCCGAGGTCCTGCGGATAGCTCAATCCGAGCAGGCGCGTGGCGGCGGCGTTGAACCAGAGGATGGCGCCGCTCTCGTCGAGCACGACGGTGGCGTCGGGCAGAGCCGCCGCAGTGGTGCGAAACGCGCGCAGCAACTGCACCAGACGGCGCCGGCGCGAGAGTTCGCGACGCTGGCGCAGCACCGGAATCCGGTACAGGGCGCCCCAGATGCCGCTGTCGTCGATGCCGACGCGGCGTGAGCCGCTCTGCAGCCATAGGCCATACCCGTACACGCGCCAGAGCAGCTGGACGAGCAGGCCTGTCGTCGCCGCGAGCAGCCACCAGGCCAGTCCGCCGGCCAGCAGCCCCAGGGCCAGTGCGGCCGCCAGCACGCCCGCCATTCGCCACAGGCTGACCGGCAGCGCACGCTCGATGCGTCCGTTCATGCGGTCCGGCTGCCGGCGCGGGCGCGGGCGGCGCTCAGGGTGTTACCGAAAAACGATAGCCGGCGCCGCGCACGGTCTGGATCAGGTTTTCCAGCTTGTAGGGTTCCAGCGTCTTGCGCAGGCGCCGGATGTGCACGTCGACCGTGCGCTCCTCGACATAGACGCTGCCGCCCCAGACCTGGTCCAGCAGTTGGCTGCGCGAATAGACGCGTTCCGCATGGGTCATGAAGAAATGCAGCAGGCGGTATTCGGTTGGACCGATCTGTACGGTCTGGTCGCCGGCGTAGACCCGGTGCGCCGCTCCATCGATGCGCAGGCCGCCGAGCTCGACCACGCCGTCGCCCTCGTCGCCGTGGGTCCGGCGCATGACCGCCTTGATACGGGCGATCAGTTCGCGCGCCGAGAAGGGCTTGACCACATAGTCGTCGACCCCCGCATCGAGTCCGTTGACGCGATCGCCTTCCTCGCCGCGCGCGGTCAGCATGATGATGGGCACTTCGCGAGTCAGGTCTTCCTTGCGCAGCCGGCGGGCGTACTCCAGACCGCTCATGCCGGGAAGCATCCAGTCGAGCAGGATCATGTCCGGGACGCGCTCGGCGATGGCGGACTGGGCAATGCGCGCGTCGGCCGCATGTACCGGGTCCATGCCAGACTTGCGCAGTGCGAAGGCGACCATGTCGCGGATGGCGGTTTCGTCTTCAACGATCAGGATTCGTTTTTGCACGGTTGCACGCGTGTTGCGCCGCGGCGCGACGCTTTCATGACAGCGGCGCTATTCCAATGCAGGATTGTTACGCCTCAATGACATGGAAGCACAAGAGTTTGAATCCTGGCAGGAAAAAGCCGGTGCCAGGCGGCCCTGGTCCGCCGGTTTGATGCCACGTCGGCGCAACTCGAGCACATACGGTGTCACTTCGGCGATGCGGGCCTCGATGCGCGCACGCTGGTAGTAGTCCAGATCGCGTCGCTCCGTCAGCGTACGCAACTGGTTCATGGCGTCCTCGAGACGGCCGTTGAGCAGCGCCACATCCGCATAGGCTTCGGCCGCGCGGATCTTGTCTCCGCCCAGTTCCGAGGCGCGAGCGAATACGCGATAGACCTCCGGATCGTCGACTTCCTCTGCCATGAGCGGGCGCAGCAGGTCCTGGGCGCGGCGACCGCTGCCGGCTTTGCCGTCTTCGATCAGGGTCTGCGCATAGGCCAGCGCGATCGCACGATTCGACGGCGAGTTCGCGATCAGGCGTTCGTAACGGTTCAATGCATCAGTGCGACGGCCGGACTGGGCCTCGGTCTGGGCCAGCGCAAGCTGGTAAGGCATCAGACTCGGCGCTTCGTCAGCCAGCGGCTGCAGCAGCTCACGTGCCTTGTCGCTCTGGCCCATGCGGTACAGCGACAGGGCGTGGCCATACGACGCTGCAGCCGCAGCCACGCTGCCCGCCTCGTGCCGGTTGTTGGCGTAGTAGGCGATCAGAGCGCTGGGCTGCTCGGCGGCGAGCACGCGCGCACGCTCGCGCATCAACGCGAAGTACAGATCCTGACCGGAGGCCCTGACGACTGTAGTGTCCAGCCGCGGCAGCGGCGACAGATCGTCATCGCGCGGCGGCGTCAGCCGATAACCCGCCGGTATGGGGGGCAGGATACTGCTGCGCGCCCGCGCGGCTTTCTGCTCCTGCGCCAACGCGTCGGCGCGCGCCTTGGCGTCGCTGATGCGGTCGGTATTGACCGGATGGGTGCGCAGCAAATCCGGAATGCCGCGATCGCCAGCGCCGGGACGCAAGGTGCGTTCCATGCGCGCGAAGAAGCTGGCCATGTAATGCGGATCGAAATCCGCGCGCGTGAGGGTCTGGATCCCGACGCGATCGGCTTCGATCTCGTCCTTGCGCGTGAAATTGATCTGGCGCTGCTGGATCAGCGAGGTTCCGGCCACCATGGCCGCCTCGGCGCCATCGCCGCTGGATCCCTGCGACGCGATCAGCGCGCCGAGCATGGCCAGGGCGATCGGCAGGGAGGCTTTCTGGGAATCTTCGAACGCACGCAGCAGATGGTCCTGGCTGATGTGCGCGATTTCATGGGCCAGTACCGCGGCGACCTCGCCTTCGTCGACGGCGGTAGTGATGAGTCCGGCATTCATGCCGATATAGCCGCCGGGCGCGGCGAACGCATTGATCGCCGAGTCGCGTACGACGAAGAAGGTATAGGCCTGCTCAGGCTTGTCGCTGTGCGCGACGAGGCGGTATCCCAATGCGTTCAGGTATTCGACGAGCAGCGGGTCGTCGAGGATCAGGTTGTAGGAGCGCAATTCATGCAGCATGCTCGCGCCGTAGGCGCGCTGCTCTTGCGGAGACATGATGGCGCCAGCGGAGCTGCCGATGTCAGGCAAACGTACGCCGGATTCGCGCGCGCCGGCCAGGCCGGTGGCGCAGAGACTCAGCAGGGCAATGAACCAGTTACGCATGGCCGGCACTGTGCAGCGATCGAGAGTGGCTGCGACACATTAACCCAGCGAAGGTTCCCGCGGCCAATCTCGCCCGCGGCGTGTTCACGTCGGGTTGCGCCCCCTTCATTTCGCTCGGGGTTCGCCGCGCCCACTCTTGCCGAATGCGTTTCCGGCCCCACAATGGCACCGGGGATGACGGCGGCGGAATCACCCGGCTCGCCGCGGCAGGAGAATCGAGTGGCCAGGATAGAAATGTATACAACAGCTATTTGCCCCTACTGCGTGGCGGCAAAGAACGTGCTCAGGTCCAAGGGGCTCGAGTACAGCGAAATCCGCATCGACATCGACGCGGCCAAGCGCGACGAAATGCTGGCCCGCAGCGGCGGTCGTCGCACGGTCCCGCAGATTTTCATCAACGGCGAACTCGTCGGCGGTCATGACGATCTGGTCGCAGCAGATCGCAGCGGACGCCTTGCGCAACTACTGGGAAGCGACGCATGAGCGAGGACCGGGTCACGCAGTTCACGGATTTCCGCAAGCGCATGAACGAGCGCATCCTGGCTGAAGACAATCAGGTCGTGCGCCGCTTCTTCGCGCTGGATACCCAGACCTACAAGAGCGGCGCGCTCGATCTCAAGACCAAGGAGATGCTTGGCCTGGTCGCCTCCATGGTTTTGCGCTGCGACGACTGCATCGCTTATCACGTCGCGCAGTGCCGCGACGCCGGCGTCCAGCGCGACGAGTTCTTCGAAGTGTTCAGCGTGGGACTGGTTGTCGGCGGCTCGATCGTGATTCCGCATCTGCGCCGTGCGGTCGATTTTCTCGATCAGCTCGAAGCGGCCCAGGCCGAAGCGCCGGCGCCGCACGACCACGCCGCCGGCTGAGCCGCATCACGGGTGCGCCAACCCCCAGGGTTTCTGAACATTCCGGTGTCTTGACCAGCTGCGCGGTTGAACGCCGCTGTGATACGTCGTTGCGATTGGTCGCGCTGATGCGGTACTTCTGCTCGCCGCGGGTGGTTTCGCGGCGAAATCCATGCGGAGATTCTCCAACCTATTTACGGGACAGGACGCTAGCGTTTGTCCGCGCGCAGCAATTGCACGGGTGTGCGGTCGGGCGTATAGCCGTCAAGTCGGTTGATGTCGATGGAGTCGAATTCGGCGATCAGCAAGCCGTTGACGTCATTGAGGCGACAGCGCTGCGGCGGCGCCGACTTCGGCGCGGCGCCGTCGCGTTCGCAGCTGAGCACCGAACCGTCGTCGGCGCTGATGCGGTAGTTGGCCACCGCGAGGAAGCTCGTCGCGCTCAGGCGAAGCTGGCGCGCGCTGCGCGGTTGTCCCGGCGTCGCGCCGAGCAGCACCCAGTCGCCTTGCCAGGCGCTGCCGTCGGTATGTTCGGCAAACGGCAGATGCGCGAGTTCGATGACCTGCTGCCGCAATACCGGCTGGTTCTTGCCCTGCTCGTACTGGCCGAGCCATGCGGTGGCGCGACCGTTGCCGTCGAAGTCCAGCGCGAGCACGGCGTTGCCAGCGGTGTTCGACTCCCCGTCCGTGGCGCCGGGAGTTGCTGCGACGAGGTCGATCTCGGCGATGCGTCCGCGCAGCTTACCGGTGCCGAAATACCAGATGGCCTCGCCACTGCCGGTACGTCCCAGAACGGCACTTGCTATCGTGTTGGCTTGGATCTCGAAGCTGAAGCCGATGCCGGCCGCCGTCGTACTCGAATCCGATTGCGGCAGCGGCCACCACAGCCCCGACGAGGGCACGGCACGAGGCATCGGCTGCGGCGCGATCAGTGCGAAGCCACGTAGTTGGGTTTCGCCCGCAGTGCTGTTCGCGGCGAAGACGCTGACCCGTAGCGGCGCTGCCGGCCAGGTCCTCCCGACATGGGGTGCCAGATCGATCTCAAGGTCGAATGGAAGGCTGGTGCGCGCGCACAGCGGTTTCTTGGAACGCAGATCGATACGCAGGTCTCGACCGTCGAGGCTTATGTCTTCGACGATGGGCAGGCAGGGCGTAGGCCAATTTCCCTGCACGCGCAGTCGAGGCGCCGCTGGCGCACCGCCGAGCGCTTCGATGCGCAGTTCGGGACTGGTGCTGTAGGGGGCCAGCAACGGCTCGAGCGCGCCCGCCGCCGTCGCTGCGCAGGCGGCGAGGAACCCGGCGACGTTCGCCAGCACGCGCGCGGTGACGGACCAAGGTCGCATACGGTGGAGGTTGTTCACTGGGGGGGCATCTCTGATAATGCTGGGTTTAGTGTTCAACAGACAAGTCGGCATCTGGAGTATCCCCCGCATGAGCAAGACTATTGCCGTGATCCGCGGCGACGGTATCGGCCCCGAGATCATGAACGCGACGTTGCGCGTGCTCGATGAACTGCAGGCCGGTTTGAGCTACGAGTTCGTCGACGCTGGCATGGCGGCGCAGGAGCGCTGCGGAGAGTTGCTGCCGCAGGCCACGATGGAGTCGATTGCCCGTCACCGGGTCGCGCTCAAGGGACCTCTGACAACGCCGATCGGCGGCGGGTTCTCATCGCTCAATGTGGAGTTGCGCAAACGCTTCGATTTGTACGCCAACGTGCGCCCGGCGATCACGATACCCGGCACGCGCGCGCGCTACGAAGGCATCGACCTGATCACCGTACGCGAGAACACTGAAGGTGCCTATGGTTCGGAAGGACAGACGCTGTCCGAAGATGGCGACACGGCGCACTCGCAGATCAAGGTCACCCGTCGCGGTTCCGAGCGCATCGTGCGCTACGCGTTCGAACTCGCGCGTCGCCAGGGCCGCAAGAAGATTACCGTAGTACACAAAGCCAACATCATGAAGACCACCTCGGGCCTGTTCCTGAAGGTGGCGCGGGAAGTGTCTGGCGAGTATCCGGAAATCCAGTGCAACGAGATGATCGTCGACAATTGCTGCATGCAGTTGGTGATGAATCCGCAGCAGTTCGATGTGATCGTCACGACCAATCTTTTCGGTGACATCATTTCCGACCTCTGCGCTGGCCTCGTCGGTGGTCTCGGCCTCGCGCCCGGCGCAAACATAGGAACGGAAGCGGCCATCTTCGAGGCCGTGCATGGTTCGGCGCCGGACATTGCCGGCAAGGGTCTGGCCAACCCGTGCGCGCTGCTGCTCGCTGCCTGCCAGATGCTGGGCCACCTGGGGCTGGAAGATCAGGCCCAGCGCATACGTCTGGCGATTCGCGATGTCGTCGGACGCAAGGATCGCGTGACGCCGGATCTTGGTGGCACCGGAAATACGGAAGGCTTTGCCGACGCGCTGATCGAGAGTCTGCGCAAGATCTGAATTTCTCGGATGCCCAGCGAAAAAACGGCGTGTCGCAAGGCACGCCGTTTTGCTGGGCAGTTCCCGCTGCTACTGCCCGGGCGGCGCGGACAGCAAAGTGAGTGGCACGTTGTCGCGGCGAAAATCGGCTACGCCCGGAATGTTGATCGCGACGCTGACGCGGTTGGCGCCGTCGGCCGGTTCCACGCGCGTCGGCTGGGTCAGCCTGAACTGGATCGTGCCGATCGCGCGCACCTGAGTGGCGCCGGCAGGTGCGGGGCAGGTGCGGCAGTAGCCGGAAGCGACCTCGTTCAAGGTCAGCACGGGGGTGTTGGCCGGATTGACGTCGGTCAGCGGTGTGATGGCCCAGCGCGAGCGGCCTTGCAGATCGGGGTAATAGATCACAGCCACGAGCTGGCTCTGCCCCGCGGCGCCCTTGATGCTCAGCAGTTCCAGGCCCCAGCCCAGATCGCTGCCATTGCCGCTGTACCAATGTCCAGAAAAATCCGGCGAGGTGTGCGTGCTTGCCAGTACTGCCGGCTCGATGCACCAGGTCGCGCCTTCGCTGCGGATAGTCCACCGCATCACCGCGAGCGCGCCGGCACCGCCGCGATCGGCGCTGCGGCAGGCGGGTGATTGCGCGGCCTGATTGAAGTCGATGAATAGCTGGCCGGAGGACGTGCGATCGAGTTCGGTGCGCCGATTCGCCGCGCTGTAGCGCAGTCGCATCAGGGAAATGCCATCAGTCTGCTTGGCGCCGATGAACTTGCCGTCGATGAGTCTGCCCAGACCCAGGTAATACTCGGGCAGATTGTCAGCTTCAAAGGTGTAGAAAACAACAAAGTAAAGATCGCCGTTGACAGTGTCACGCGAATACAGCTGGAAATCCAGGCCGTGTCCGCCGCGTGCGCGGTCGTACCAGTTGCCCGCGACCGGGATGGCGTAGCCGGGCGCTGCGGCATCGTCGTTGGACCAGCCCAGCGCGTTGAGCATCGGCAGAGCCAGGCCCAGGTCACGGTTCGACAGGCCATTGTCGTACGCGTTCATGAGATCGCCGGGTTGCACGGTATGGGACAGCGTGGAGCCCGGCAGGGTGCTGCACGGATCGGATGCTGCGTCACGGTCGCACGGCGCAAACAGCAGTGGAAAATTGTCCGGCATCGGTTCGTTGCGCGTCTGGTTCAGCGGTGAGGCGACCGCTTCCATGCCTGCCCAGCGAATGCCGTTCTGCGAAACCAGGGCTGCAGCGCGTTCCGTATCGCTCGTGTCGACACCGAGAAAGGGCTTGTAGGTGCGCGTCTGCGCATTGACTGCGACCAGTTGGCGGCTGAAGGCATCGTCGTAAGACAGTCCGTTGGAAGCGACCACGCGTGATCCCAAGGGTTCTTCCGCTTCGGGATCTACGTTGACCAGGCTCAGGAAGCCCAGGCCGTGCGTCAACTCATGCAGGGTCGTGGTGACGAAATCGATCGAGCGGGCCGGCTTGTTCACGCCGTTGAAGCCGTAATAGAACGGCGCGTCGAGCACGTTGGCAGGTGGATCGAGGTCGCTGTTGAACGTGGCTTCGATATCGGCGGCGCGGCAGCTATTGCCGAACGTACCGCATTGCGGGGTGCCGCTGCGGCGGACCATTTCGGTGACCGAATACCAGGTGTATTTGTCCGGCAGCCACGGCACGCTGAAATCGGCGCTGTCAAAGATGTAGGAGGTCGGCCCGGCGAACGCAATGCGCGCACCGTCGGTGCGGTCCCCGCCTAGCGGCTGCCAGCAAGCGCTGACGCTCAGTGGTACCGGCAGGCGCAATTGTGTTGCCAGTAACTGGCCGGCCTGCTCCAGAGCGTTGCGCCGCTGTTCCCCGCGAGTCGTGCCGCCGTTCCCGTCGATGGGGGTGACCGGCGTCGCGTCGAACCAGCCGTCGCGGGAACAGCCGTTGCCGCTCGAATACACGAATGTGATCGACGCTTGTGGCACGCTGCGGCGCAGGGTCGCGGTCAGCGTGATGTTCTGCGCGTTCGTACTCTGGTTCAGAACCGCGATGTACCAACGTCCCGCACGCAGCGGGACCGTGCTGGATTTCTGCACCAGCACGCTCTCGTCGCCGCCGCTGCTCAGGCCCCAATAGTGGGCGTAGTCGAGAAACAGGTCGCCATCCGGCGGCGCCGCTTCGTTCGAGGTCTGATCGGCGAACGGCGATCCGTACCGCAACACGAAATCGACGTCGTCGTTGGTCTGATTGTCGAGCTGGACTTGCAACTGCGCGTCGCCGGCGCTTACGTCCACATAGTACGAAGTGGAGAAATTTGAACCAGGGATGACGAGGCTGACGGGCTGGCCGCTCTGGAGGCCGATGGCGGGCGCTGCGAAGGCCAGGGGTGCCGCGGCAAGCCCGACGAGTGTGCCAAATAGACGCGCGATCATCGGTGTGGTCCCGGGCCGGCGCGGTTGTCTGAATCGCGCAGGCGTGGATTTGGCACTTCGTGGCACTTGATGTCGAGACTGCCGTCTGCGGCGACGACGGCGCGGGTCTCGCTGACCAGCGGCGCGGCGATGGTCTGCGCTTGAGGGCTGCGCATGACGGGCCCGTCATTGTCTGTGGCGGATCTTTTCGCGCCCACAAACGGATGGAAAGCTGGTGTCGGCGGGCTGGCCGACACGATGCCGGTAGCCAGGGCCAGAACCGCGGTGGCGGCCAGAGCACATGTCTTCATCGCGCTATTCCTGTCTACGTGGTGAGCGACTGACTGCATTCTTGCGCACCGGTGCGCTGTGATCGAGCACGTCGATGGTACTGCGGCCTGGCCGGTAAGCGCCCATCAGTGCCGCATGCACATAGTCGGTTGCCGCGGCACACGCGTTTACCAGATTGAGACCCAGGGCCAGGTTGGCCGTGATCGCCGCGGCCAGGGTACAACCCGTGCCATGGCCGTTGCGCTTCAGTCGTGGGTGGACGAACTCGTAGAGCTCACCGTTGCTGAAAAGCCGGTCGATGACCTGCGCGCCACGCTGATGACCGCCCTTGATCAGAACCGCGCCCGCGCCATCGGCCAGGAGATCGCGAGCGATACGCTCGAGGTCGCTGGCTCGCCGAATCAGGCGTCCGCCCAACGCGGCCGCCTCGGGCACGTTGGGCGTGACCAGCCGCGCCCGCGGCAGCAGCAGCTCCCGCAGGGCCGAAACCGCCGAGGGCTGCAGCAGCGCAGCGCCGCTCGTCGAGATCATGACGGGATCCATCACGTACGGAATCGGCAAGCCGGCCAGATGGCCGGCAACCGCCCGAATCGTACGCGCATCCGCCAGCATGCCGGTCTTCCAGGCGCCGAGTGGGAAGTCATCCAGAACAGCGGCGATCTGGGCGCGGATCTGTCGCGTCGGAACGCCATGCACGGCAGTTACTGCGCGTGTGTTCTGGGCGGTCACCGCCGTGATCACGCTGGTGCCATGGACGCGATGGGCATGGAAGGTTTTCAGATCGGCCTGAATCCCGGCGCCGCCGCCGGAGTCGGAGCCGGCCACGGTAAGTACGCAGGGACGGTTGTCTTTGGACATCTGTTGTAATCCTGCAACAAGTTAATGACGACTTCGCTGGCGAATGTATGCAAACTGGCGCCACATCTGGGCAAATTGGGTGTGTTGCGTACTTGACTCGTTGTTGCGTTATTGCCAAAATCGCCGCCGACAACACCACAAGCCATGGAACCACGCGGCAGGGTTATGTACCGGGCGAACGCAACAGCAGCGTTTAGGAAGCCGATGGGAGCGCTCAGTTTTGGCCTGACGCTCCCTTTCTATTTCCTTGTCCCGACAGCCCAGGCCCAGGCTGACGGCAGTTCCGTGATGCAGCGCTGGCAGGAGTATGCGCGCCAGAGCATCCAGCCCGATTTTTCCTGGGCAGAACCCGATTCCCCGACCGTCGCGCCGCAACTGCTCGAACTCGCGACGGCCCGCAATGTCCGCTCAACCTATGCAGCGATCGGCAGCAATTCACTGATCGGTGTTTCGGTGCGCAGCGGCGTCGTCGACGACTTGCCCAGCAGCCGCCTCGGCGACGACGGCATGGTCCCGCGCCTGATTCCCGAAGCAAGGCCTGGCCTGCATCGTTACATCGTCGCTCCGTCTTACGTGCATGGCTGGGGCAATAGCGGACGCTGGTCCGTTGCCGCGTTGTTCGCTTATCAGCGCTTCGCCAATGCGACGTTCGGCACCAGTGACGACGGTACCGACAAATTTGCGCTCGCGCCGGGTCCGACGCCGGTTGCCTATGGTCGCGGCGTGCGAGTGGACCTCAGCGAGATGCTGGGTGAACGCATTCGCTGGACTACGAGCTATCAGTCGCGCGTCAACATGGACGCGTTCAACAGTTATCGCGGCGTCTACGCCGATCCCGGCGATTTCGACATTCCGGCCAGCCTGGGTTTCAATCTGGGCGTTGGCCTGGCGCCGTGGCTAAGCTTCGAATTTAATCTCGAGCGCGTGATGTACAGCGATATTCGCGCTTTCACGAGTCCTACGCTTCCGAGACGTTTCCTGGCTGCGTTGGGCAGCGGTGCAAGTCCGGTATTCGAGTGGGACGATCTCGACGTCTACAGCGTTGCTTCGGTGTGGCACGGTGGTGATCGCGGCGATGTAGCTTTGCGCTACAGCACGCGCACCCAGCCGGCGCCGACATCGCCGCTGCTGGACCGGCTGCTTGGCGAAGTGTCCAATTACAGTTTCGACTTGAGTTATTCGCGTTGGACCGGACCGAACGGCCAGCTGCGTCTCATCACGAGTTATGCACCGGCACAGTTTCAGTTGGGCGCGCCGACGAATTATGCCTCGCGCAACGCGCTGGCCGGCAACCAGCTTGAATTTGAAGCGGTTTGGGCGACCCGCTTCTGACCCTTTCACTCCATGGGCTTTGAAAGGGAGCGCGAGTTCCCTTTTTTTTTGTGCGCCCGGGAGGGCGCACCAGCTTGGAGTTGAAAGTCCTCTACTCGCCCGGCAAGGGGTGAAGTGTAGGCGGAAGGCAAGGGCGCTACGGGTGACTGGGCGTCTGGGGAAGCAAAACGCTGGCCTGACGAACAGGAGGCGGGTAGGAAGCGATGTCTCGGGATGAGGTGAGGCAGCAAAGAACGCCAAAATCCACTACTTGCACGGACGGTGCGGTGTGTCCGACAGGCATCTACGTCGCAAGCGAAACAGCGACCAAGCGCGTGATGGCGAGCATGACAACGTTCCGTGAGGAGCGTCTGGCCCTGCGTCGAAGGGGCCAAGAACGCCAGTTCTCGCCCCGCGGATCGCAAGTTCCTCGGTACACGGCAAGCTAAGGCCCGCCAGCTTCGAACGCAGGGACTGCGCAAGGACGGACTATCGGAAGACCGCACATGCGTTCTCCCTCCACGCTCAACCAGCGTCCGTCACGGACTTCCCTTGGGCTGGAACCGTGGCTTCCCATCGGCCGGAACGCCGGCATCTCACGGGCGGAATATCCACCTGGTGGAACATCGGTGCCATTCACATGACCGCGGCCTTCCTGAAGGCCTTCTTCGATCGTTTGAAATGGGTCAGTCTTGTCGACCGGATCCGGCAACTTCAATTTCACCCATGAGTCCGTACGCGGAATCGCATGCACAGGGGGGAAGTGGGCCAGGCAGCCGGTTCGTTACCCGATCGATTCAACCGGGCGTCGATTGGCAAAAGCCCTCCCCGGCCAGGGGAGGGTAAGTTCACGGATTGTTCTCACGCGGGCTTCTCGGCGAGGGCGCTGCGCGTGCCTACAGCTTTTCCGAAGCGTAGTCGGCCAGGCGCGAGCGTTCGCCGCGACGCAGGGTGATGTGCGCGCTGTGCTGCCATTCCTTGAACCGGTCTACCGCATAGGTAAGACCCGACGTCGTCTCGGTGAGATAAGGCGTATCGATCTGCTCGACGTTGCCGAGACAGATCATTTTCGTTCCCGGCCCGGCGCGTGTGAGCAACGTCTTCATCTGCTTCGGCGTCAGGTTCTGCGCCTCGTCGATGATCACGTAGCGGCTGAGAAACGTGCGCCCACGCATGAAGTTCAATGAGCGGATCTTGATGCGCGAAGCGAGCAGGTCGTTGGTCGCGGCGCGTCCCCAGGCGCCGCCCTCGCTCGGGCTGGTGAGCACTTCGAGATTGTCCGTCAGCGCGCCCATCCAGGGCGTCATCTTTTCCTCTTCTGTGCCGGGCAGAAAGCCTATGTCCTCGCCGACCGATACCGTCGCGCGGGTCATGATGATCTCGCGATAGCGCTGCTGATCCATTACCTGGGCGAGACCGGCCGCCAACGCAAGCAGCGTCTTGCCCGTGCCGGCCGTGCCAAGCAGCGTGACGAAGTCGACGTCTGGATCCATCAGCAGGTTCAGCGCGAAATTCTGCTCGCGATTGCGCGCCGTAATGCCCCAGACGTTATGCGAGCCGGTGTAATCGTCCATGAGGCGCAAGCGTGCACGGCCGTCGCGTACCTCGATCACGCGCAGTTCGAGCATATCGTCGCCATCGGGGATATACAGGCACTGATGCGGATACCAGTCCTCGTTCTTGCGCAGCTTGACCTCGTAGAAAGTGTGGTTGCGTTCCTGCCACGACTTGAGGTCTTTCTGATGCTGCGTCCAGAAGCCTTCCGCCAGCTCGGTGTGGCCGGAGTAGAGCAGGCTGAAATCGTCGAGGGCGCGATCGTTTTCGTAGTCTTCGGCGGTGATGCCGTAGATCGACGCCTTGATGCGCAGGTTGATGTCCTTGCTGACCAGGACCACCGGCACACGCTGATAGAGCTCACGCAGCATGAGGACTGCCGCGAGGATCTGGTTGTCTGCCTTGACCTTGCCCGGCGCGCTCTCGGGCATGCGGGTCTGGAAATACAGACGCCCTACCGCTTTGCCGCGCTTGAGGTTGACGCCGTTCGGCGAGATCAGGTCCAGCCCTTCCTCGATCTTGCGATCGCCGCCGTGTTCGATCAGTTCGTTGATGAAACGACTGACCTGACGCGCGTTGCGCGATACTTCAGATGTTCCTTTTTTGGCGTTGTCCAGCTCTTCCAGGACTGTCATGGGAACGAAGACGTCGTGTTCCTCGAAGCGGAACAGCGAGGTCGGGTCGTGCATCAGCACGTTGGTGTCGAGCACGTAGATGCGCTTGCCTCGGGTCATGCTTCAGCCTCGGGCGGGGGAAGGGCGGTGATGGTGCCGGCGTGGGCCGGGACAGCGTGCTGCGCGGGCGGCCGCGGTATTCACGCGTGTGGGATGCTCTCTAGCACTTGCGCCGCATGGCCCGGCACTTTCACCGGACTCCAGCGTTGATGGATGCGCCCCGCCGGATCGATCAGGAAGGTGCTGCGCACTATTCCCAGGTAGCGGCGGCCGTAAAGAACCTTCTCATGGATCACGTCGAACGCCTTGCACCAGGTTTCGTCGATGTCGGCGACGAGCGTGAACGCCAGTTTCTGCTTGATGGCGAAGTTGGCGTGCACGCGCGCGGTGTCACGCGAAACACCGATGATTACCGCGTTGCGTTCCTCGAACTGCTTCTGCAGGTCACGGAAATTCTGCGCCTCGCTGGTGCATGCGGGTGTGTTGTCTTTAGGGTAGAAATATACGACAACCCATTTTCCACGCAGCGACGAGAGCTTGAGTGGCGTTCCGTCGGCAATGATGCCGGTCAGGTCAGGGGCTTTCGATCCGGGCTCTGGCATCGCCATCAGAACTTCATCGGGTCCATGATCGCGTCGAGATTCAGGCCGTCGCAGAATTCAAGGAAGTCGTCCCGCAGGGCGGCGATGTGAGTCGTGCCGGGAATGCCAATGGTCACTTGTGCCGAGAACATGTCGGCTCCGGTCTGCATGGCGCGGTATCGCGACGAATGCAGTTGTTCGATGGTGATGCCGCGGCGGCCGAAAAATTCCGCCAGCTGATGCAGTATCCCCGGCCTGTCTCCGGCGATGACCTCGACGACATAGGGTAGCAGGGTGTTCTGGATCGGCTTGGGACCGGTGCGGAAAAACATGATGCGCAGATTTTCGCCGCGTTCGAGCTTGTTGAGCGCATTCTCCAGCTTCGCAATCGCGTCCCACGGCCCAACCGCCAGGGCCAGCACGGACACGTCGGAGCCCAGCGTGGCAACGCGCGCGTCGACGAGGTTACAGCCACATTCGGAGATGCGTCGCGTGACTGCCACCAGAGGCGACTCCGGTTGCGGGGCGAACGCATTGATGAGTAGGTAGTTCTCGTTCGCCGGAGGGCGTGGCGCGGTTTCGGTCAAGGCGGATTTACCTGCTTGCTTCACTGTCCGTGCGTCGCCTGAAGGTGGTGCCGACCCGCGCCGGCAGTGCTCGCAGAATACTTGCCACACCTGGGGGCCGCAAGTAACATCCGCCGCTCTTTGTCCCGAGCCCGGAACCCGCGCTTTGAACCTCTCCGGAAGCATTTGTGCGCTGGCGACTCCGTTCGATGCGGACGGCAAGCTGGACCTCGATGCCTTCACGCAACTGATCGAGCGCCAGATCGCGGGTGGCACGCAAGCTGTGGTCATCGCCGGATCCACCGGTGAAGCACATGCGCTGGCGACCGAAGAGCTCGACACGCTGGTGGTGCATGGGGTTCGTCAGATCGACGGCCGCATACCGGTGTTGGTGGGCACAGGCGGGGCAAATACCGCCAAGACGCTCGCCGCGACGCAACACGTGCGGCAGCTCGGTGCCGACGCGGCACTCGTGGTGACTCCGTATTACGTCCGCCCGACGCAGGACGGGCTTCTGCGTCATTTCCGCGAGGTTGCCGATGGTGCAGGTCTGCCCATCGTTCTGTACAACGTTCCCAGCCGCACCGGTTGCGATCTGCTGCCGGAGACGGTCGCGCGGCTAGCCGCCCATCCGCGGATCGTCGCGATCAAGGAAGCGGTTGCAGACACCCGGCGCATCGACGATTTGCTGGCTTTGCGCACCGACGCGTTCCGCATTCTGTCAGGCGACGACGGCTCCGCGATGCGCAGCTTGCTCGCGGGCGCTGACGGCGTGATCTCGGTCGCCAACAATCTGGCGCCGGCGCTGTTCCGCACGCTTTGTGACGCAGCTCGTGCCGGCCGGCGTGATGAGGCGGCAGCGCTGGATGACCGTCTTCAGCCTCTGTTCGACGCGCTTGGGTTGGAATCCAACCCGATTCCGCTGAAATGGGGACTTTCGCTGCAGGGCTTGGGTAGTGCGCGACCGCGCCTGCCGTTGACCGAGCTGTCCCTTCCCCACCGCGAGCGCTTGCGCGATCTGGTTCTGAACCTGCAAGATGCGGCGGCTTGACGCCGCCCGTTCGCTCCACGTCCAAAGACTGATCAAGGTTTGCCTGTGAATTCGAAGTCCGCGATGCGTATAGCGCTGTTCATGGCGCTGGTTCCCCTGGTGCTGGGTGGTTGCAGCCTTTTCAAGTCCCGTTCCGAGTGGGACAAGGCCGCCGAGGCGCGGCCCCTGGAAGTTCCTCCGGATCTGGAAGCCCCGCCGACTCGCGGCGAGCTGATCGTGCCTCAGGCGGGCAGCTCGCGTGCGGCCACCGCGCGCGCCGGCGTCGTCACCGGTATCGACGGTCTCAATGTGGCCGACACGGTCGACAATACCTGGCAGCGAGTCGGCATGGCGCTGGAACGCGCGACCGATCTCGGCAGCATCAGTGCGCGCGACCCGGGCGCTCACACGTATTCACTGTCCGTCACCAGTCAGCGCACGCGTGACGAGGGTGGCTTTCTCAAGCGGCTGTTTACGCGCAAGAAGGTTGAGACGGTAACGGAAACCGTGAATATCGGTATCAGCACCGACGGCAGCGGCAGCCGCGTGAGTGTCAGCGGGGCAAAGTCGTCGGTACAGCGTGTGGTGGCGTTGCTACGCGACCGGTTGGGCTGAGCCCTCGGACTCAGCGTTGCAGCAGTTCCAATTTGCCTGGCTTGCCGTCCCATTCCTTGGCGTCGGCAGGCGGGTCTTTGCGTTCGGTCAGCACCGGCCAGCTCTTGGCCAGTTCCGCATTCAACGCGATGAAATGTTCCTGGCCTGCCGGGACGTCGTCTTCGGGGTAGATCGCGTTGGCCGGGCACTCGGGTTCGCACAGGGTGCAGTCGATGCACTCGTCGGGGTCGATCACGAGGAAGTTCGGTCCGGCATGGAAGCAGTCCACCGGGCATACTTCGACGCAGTCGGTGTACTTGCACTTGATACAGTTTTCGGTGACAACGAAAGGCATGTGGCTACCGGCTACCTAGCCTGTTGACGATGGAAAGGGGAGTAAAGTGGCGCTCCCTAGGGGGTTCGAACCCCTGTTCTCGCCGTGAGAGGGCGATGTCCTAGGCCACTAGACGAAGGGAGCGCGTCGAGGATCAAGCGTGCGAAGTATAACGGAATTCATACGACGGGCAATTCCTCGCGGACTGCGCCGTAACAACGAAAAAGCCGCGCAAGCGGCCGCGCCCGCGCGGCCCCAGGTGCGCGTGATTGCGCGCGACCAGCACGGCATTTCCCGGCGCAACATCAGCAACGGTGCGCTGCGTGTGCTGTATCGCCTGAACGAGGCCGGCTACGAGGCGTTCCTGGTCGGCGGTGCCGTGCGCGATCTCCTGCTGGGCGGGCACCCTAAAGATTTTGACATTGCTACAAATGCAACTCCCGAGCAGGTGCGCGGCCTGTTCCGGAACTGCCGCCTGATCGGACGCCGCTTCCGCCTCGCCCATGTGGTGTTCGGCCAGGAGATCGTCGAGGTCGCGACGTTCCGCGGTATCGGTGAGGAGGGCAATCTGGACCGCCATGTCGTGGACGGACGCATCGTTCGCGACAATGTCTACGGTTCGATTGAAGAAGACGCCATCCGGCGCGACTTTCGCGTCAATGCGCTGTACTACAACATCGCCGATTTCAGCGTGCGCGACTACGTCGGCGGCATGGCCGATCTCGAGAAGAAAGAGCTGCACCTGATCGGCGATCCGGAGCTGCGCTATCGCGAAGACCCGGTGCGCATGCTGCGCGCGGTGCGTCTGGCGGCCAAGCTCGGTTTTCGCATCGACGAGAGCGCCGAGCGGCCGTTCGCACGTGAGGGTCAGTTGCTCTGCGACGCGGCGCCCGCGCGCCTGTTCGACGAATCGCTGAAGCTGTTTCTTTCCGGACACGGCCTGGCGAGTTTCCGCGAGCTCGATCGTAGCGGTCTGCTGCAATTCGTATTCCCGTCGACGGCCGCCGCGCTCGCGCGTCAGCGCGGCGACGAGTTCCGCCGTCTCGTCGAGCATGGACTGAGCAACACCGATCAGCGCGTGCAGGCGGGCAAGTCGGTCACGCCGGCCTTCCTGTTTGCTGTCCTGCTCTGGGGCGGCGTGCGCGAGCGTGCCGAGCGCGCGATCGCCGCCGGCAGCGATGCGGCGCAGGCCTGGGACAATGCAGCGGAAGCGGTTATCAGGGAACAGACAGGGCGCGTTGCGATTCCGCGCCGCTTCTCGCTGGTCATGGAAGAAATCTGGGCGTTGCAGCCGCGCTTCGAGCAGCGCGTGAAAAAACGCGTGCTGCGCCTGCTGAGTCATCCGCGCTTTCGCGCCGCGTTCGATTTCCTCGTGGTGCGCGGCGAAGTCGACCCGCAGCTGGCGGAACTTGCGCAGTGGTGGGAGCAGGCGCAGGAGAGCGATTCCAGCGAACTCGGAGAATTGCTGCCGCAGTCGACGGCTGCGCCGGTTGTGGCGGCATCGGATGAGTCCGCCGCACTGCACGCGGCGCCTCGAAAGCGGCGACGCCGCCGTAGACGCAAGGCGTCTGGCGGTAGCTCTGGCGACGTGACTCCGGCTGATTCGTGACGCGCGCGTTTGTCGGACTGGGCAGCAACCTCGGCGATTCGCGCCTCATCGTGGCCACGGCGACGGCGCGCATCGGCGTGTTGCCGGGCACTCGCCTGAGGTGCAGCTCTTCTCAGTACCTCACGCCTCCCTGGGGCGTACTCGAACAGTCGGCATTTATAAATTCTGTTGTAGAAATTGATACGTCGCTGTCGCCGAGCCTTCTGCTTGAGGAGCTGCTTTCGCTGGAACGTCAGGCCGGTCGCGTCCGCGGCGGCGAACGCTGGGGGCCGCGCGCACTCGATCTCGATATCTTGCTCTATGGCCAGGAACTAGTCTCCGACGTCGGTTTGCGCATTCCGCATCCGCATATTGCGCAGCGCGCTTTCGTTTTGCTGCCGCTTGCGGAGATCGCGGCACAGCAGGTGGTGCCGGGGCAGGGACGTGTCGTGGATCTGCTCGCGCGCATCGATGCCGGCGATTGTCGGCGCCTGGAACCGCTGGCGGCGTAGTACTGCTGCCCCGCGATCTGCGCGAATGCGCCGTCCAGCTGCATGCCCGGATGCCGCCGCATCTTTCGATGCCGGGCAGATGGGTTGATAATCGACCTTTCCCGTGCAGGAGTTCTGCGTGTACGCCAATCCCGCGACCGCGCCATCACGCACCGCCGTCACTGTTCCTCAGCTGCATGCGCGCAAACGGACCGGCGAGAAGATCGTCATGGTCACTGCCTACGATGCGAGCTTCGCAGCGGCGGTCGATGCGGCCGGCATCGATGTCGTGCTCGTTGGAGATTCGCTCGGCATGGTCATCCAGGGCGAGTCGAGCACGCTACCGGTCAGCCTCGATCACATGGCGTACCACAGTGCGGCGGTTGCCCGCGGTCTGCGCAACGCGCTGCTGATCGCTGACCTGCCGTTCATGAGCTATGCAACGCGCGAACAGGCTTATGCGAGCGCGGCGCGCCTCATCGGTGAAGGGCGCGCCGCGATGGTCAAGCTCGAAGGCGCAGGCTGGGCCGGCGACGTCATCCATGCCCTGAGTGAACGCGATATTCCGGTCTGCGCGCATCTGGGCCTGACTCCGCAGTCGGTGCACAAGCTCGGCGGCTATCGCGTGCAGGGTCGTGATGAAGACCGCGCCGAGCGTCTGTTGTCCGACGCGCGCGAGGTAGCCGCCGCCGGTGCCGATCTGCTGGTGCTGGAATGCGTGCCGTCGTCGCTTGCGCAACGCATCACCGCCGAGGTGTCAATTCCCACGATAGGTATCGGTGCTGGCCCGCACTGCGACGGTCAGGTGCTCGTGATGTACGACCTGCTCGGACTCACGCCGGGCAAGCGGCCCCGCTTCAGCAAGAACTTCCTCGCGGGCAACGATTCGGTCCAGGCTGCGCTGCAGGCCTACGCAGACGCCGTGCGCAGCGGCGCATTCCCCGCGCCCGAACATAGCTACTGACATGAAACTAGTGCATTCCCCAGCGGAGTTACGGGAGCTCGTTGCCGAATGGCGACGCGACCGGCTGAAGGTCAGCATGGTGCCGACGATGGGCAATCTTCACGCTGGCCATTACTCCTTGGTGCGTGGCGCACGCGAACGCGGCGACCGCGTGGTTGCGAGTGTATTCGTCAATCCGACCCAATTTGGCCCGAACGAAGACTTCGCGCGGTATCCACGCACACTGGAAGCCGATGCGCAGGGGCTGGCGGCACAGGATTGCGACGTGCTGTTTGCCCCGGCGGTAGAAACCGTTTATCCGTTCGGCACCGAAGCGGCGACGCGGGTCGAGGTCGTAGGCGTCACCGAAACCCTGGAAGGCGTATTCCGGCCAGGGCACTTTGCCGGCGTCGCGACCGTTGTGCTGCGGCTTCTGAATCTGGTGCAGCCCGACGTTGCCCTGTTCGGACGCAAGGACTATCAGCAATTACTGACGATACGTCGTCTGGTGACCGACCTGTGCCTGCCGATCGAGATCGTCGCAGCGCCCACGATGCGCGAAGCCAACGGTCTGGCCATGAGTTCGCGTAACCAATATCTGAGCGCGGACGAGCGCGACAGAGCTGCGCAGATTTATCGGACGCTGCAGCACATGCGCGATGGCGTACTGCGTGGCGACGCACTGGAGGCCATTGAAGCGGCCGCCGTGTTCGAACTGGACGCGGCCGGATTTCGCACCGACTACGCCGCGGTCCGTCAGGCTACGGATCTGTCCTCGGCGTTGCCGGGGCAATGCAAAGGCCTGGTGGCCTTGATTGCCACGCGGCTGGGATCGACGCGACTGATCGATAATCTGGCCATAGACGGCTGAGTTCGCTGGTCTGTGTTGGCAATCACAGACTAGTAGCTTTTCTGTCTGATCGTGTGGTAACGTCGCCACAGCCACTGGGGTTTTCGCAACGTCTCGTTGTTCCAGTGGCCGCAGGGCGCATTGTTCAGGTAATCGTCACTCCGATTCCCCTCGCCGGTTTCCGACGAGGGTTTTTTTTGCCCGGAATCGTGTGGCGCTGTCGCAGCAGCTGACCGGCCCGGACTGAAGTTCGTCGATATATCAGCCATTTGAGGCGGCTGTCCTGCCTCTGCTGCTGACCGAGCTGCGGGAGGACGGGTTGGTCGGCCGAGCGCGCGCGGCAAGGAACGCAACAACGTTGGGCCTTCTCTGCTGCGGAAGCGGCTCGCGTGTCGGGCGACGCCAGCGCGTGATTTCGTCGCTCGTTGTTTTCGTGCAACACCGCAGGTGGTTTCCGCGGTCAGCCAGCGCAAGCGTCCGGGCGTTCGTTATGTGGTCGGTGCATCGCCTTGCGGCAGTGCGGCATGCTGTCCGGACAAGCTCTCCCGCGCAGGCGTATTTCGCACCGGTCCCTGTCGACCGGCTCGCGCTGGCCTGATTAAGATCGAGTCAGCCGATGCCGATGCGCATCGAATTGCCCAAGGACCGCCATGCAGGCTGGACAGCTCGACACACTCGCGCGGGAAGCCGCGCGCCTGATCCCGCTTCACCTTCGGAAGCTGCTCGCGACACCGCAGCGCTTCGAACGGTTTTCGCGCCGAGCCGGACCGCTGCTGCTGGACTTTTCGCGGCAGAAGCTCGACGAAGACGCGTTGCAGTCGCTGGGCGCCGTGCTGCAGCAGTCCGGCTGGCAGCAGCGCCGCGATGCGATGTTCCGCGGCGATGTGCTCAATGCTTCCGAGCAACGTCCCGTTCTCCATACCGCGTTGCGCGCGGCTGAATCGCGTCTCGCCTCGCCGGCACCTGCTGAGATCAACGCCGAGATCGCCACGACGCTTCGCCGCATGGGCGATCTCGTCGACGCGCTGGAACGCGGCGATGCCGGCGCGTTCGGCATTCCCGCCGGCATCACCGATGTCGTCAATCTCGGCATCGGCGGCTCGGACCTTGGCCCACGCCTCGCTGTCGAAGCATTGAGCAACTGCCACAGCGGCCGTTTCCGTTGCCACTTCCTGCCGAATGTCGATGGCCACGAAATCGCTGCGCTGATGCGGCGGCTCGATCCGCGCCACACGCTGGTGCTGCTGGTTTCCAAGAGCTTCACGACGCAGGAGACGCTGCTCAACGGTGCCGTGCTGCGGCACTGGATCGCGCAGGCCTATGCGGGTGACGAAGCACGCGCTGCCGCGCATTTCGTCGCGGTCAGCGCGAATGTCGAGGCAGCCGCGGCGCTCGGCATTCCGCCAGAGCGCGTGCTGCCGATGTGGGATTTCGTCGGTGGCCGCTATTCGGTCTGGTCGGCTGTCGGGCTGGTTCTCGCCCTCGCGATCGGCATGCCGAATTTCCGTGCGTTCCTGCGCGGAGCGGCGCTCATGGATGATCATTTCCGTACCGCCGACTGGCGCGACAATCTGCCGGTACTGCTCGCGCTGATCGGTGTATGGAATCGCAATGGCCTTGGCTATCCGGCGCACGGCGTGATCCCGTATCTCGATGGGCTCGCCGAACTGCCTGCTTTTCTGCAACAGCTGGAGATGGAGAGCCTCGGCAAACGCGTCAACGCCGATGGTGGCGATCTGCATCAGGCGACCGTGCCCGTGGTCTGGGGCAGCGTCGGCACGAATGCGCAGCACGCGTTTTTCCAGGCACTGCATCAGGGCAGCGACATCGTGCCGCTGGATCTCATCGGCGTGGTGCGGCCCGCGCACGCGCTCAAGGACAATCACGACGCGCTGCTCGCGAACCTGCTTGCGCAGGGGGCGGCGTTCGCGCTCGGCAAGACTCCCGACGAGGCCCTGGCCGAAGCCACGCGCGGCAGCGACGCGGAACGTCGGGCGCTCGCCGCGCAGCGAACCTTTCCCGGAGACCGACCAAGCTCGACCCTGCTGCTGGATGCGCTGACGCCCGAAAGCCTGGGCGCGCTGATCGCGCTGTACGAACACAAGGTGCTGGTGCAGGCCTTGCTGTGGGATATCAACGCCTTCGATCAATGGGGCGTGGAACTCGGCAAGACCCTCGCAAAATCCATTCTTCCCGCGCTGACGACGGGGCAGGTGCCGGACGCTTTCGATGCGTCGACGCGAGGCCTGATCGCGGCGATTCGCGCGCTGGAATAGCCAGCTCCTGGCTGGCGCCGGTCCGCGGCGGCAACGAGCGATCGTCGGCTATGCGTGCTGTTGCAGAGCCCACTGCACATGCTCGCGCACGAGTTCCGAGGGATGCTGCGCGCGGCTGCGCAAGGCGTCGAGCACAGCCGCATGGCCGCGCGCATTGCCGAGCGCGACCGCGATATTGCGCAGCCAGCGCTCGTGGCCGATGCGGCGGATCGCCGAGCCTTCGGTGCGGCGCAGAAATTCTTCTTCGGTCCAGCCGAACAGGTCGACCAACGTGGCACCGTCGAGCCGGTGGCGCGGCGTGAAGTCGATTTCCTCGGTGGCCTGAGCGAATTTGTTCCAGGGACAGACCAGCTGACAGTCGTCACAGCCGTAGATGCGGTTGCCGATCGCGCGGCGGAATTCGAGCGGAATGCTGCCGTGGAGTTCGATTGTGAGGTAGGAAATGCAGCGGCGCGCATCGACCTGGTACGGCGCGACGATGGCCTGGGTCGGGCAGATGTCGATGCAGCGCGCGCAGGTGCCGCAATGTGCGCTTGCGGCCGTGTCCAGCGGCAGCGGCAGATCGGTGTACAGCTCACCGAGAAAGAACCACGAGCCCGCGTGGCGGTTGATCAGGCAGGTGTGCTTGCCGATCCAGCCCAGGCCCGCATCACGTGCCAGCGCGCGTTCCAGTACCGGTGCGGAGTCGACGAACGCGCGATAGCCGAACGGACCGGTTTCGCCAGCGATGCGGTCGGCGAGCTGCTGCAGCCGGTTGCGCATGAGCTTGTGGTAGTCGCGTCCCAACGCATAGCGCGACACATAGCCCAGGCTCGCATCGCCGATGACGTCCCAGCCGTTGGCTATGCCAGGCGGGGCGTAGTCCATGCGCACCGAGATCACGCGGATCGTGCCGGGCTGCAACTCCTGCGGCCGGCTGCGCCGCGTTCCGTGGCGCTGCATGTACTCCATCTCGCCATGGCGTCCCGCCGCCAGCCAGTTCAGCAGATGGGTCTCGTCGGCGCCGAGTTCGGTGCCGGCGATACCGACCTGCTGGAAGCCCAGTTCGGCGCCCCAGCGGCGGATGGTGGTAGCGAGTTCGGCGTAGTCCATGGATTCTTCGTGCGGTCGGGCAGGTGGCGCGGCACGCCGCTGACCGGCCAGCGGGGGATTGTAGGCTGGCCCCGCATGATTTGCCTGCGCGCAGGTTCGCGGCCCGAATTGCGCTTGGATACAAACACTGCACAGTCCGGTCAATAATCGCCCTCATGAGCATGCCGTTTACGCGTTACCTCTATACCAGCGCGCAGATGCGCCGCATCGATGCCGGTGCCGGCGCGACGCTCGGCCTGGACAGTCCGGCGCTGATGCAGCGCGCGGCGCAGGCCGCATTCGAGGCGCTGTGCCGGCGCTGGCCACAGGCGCTGCGCATCGCGGTCTGCTGCGGCATCGGCAAGAACGGCGGTGACGGCTATCTCCTTGCGCGCCTCGCGCGCCAGGCCGGACGCGACGTCAGCGTCATCGCGCTGGCCCCGCCGCAGGACACGGATTCACAGCGCGCCGCCGAAGCCTGGCGTGCGAGCGGCGGATTCATCCACCCGTTCGCTGGCGAACACTCGCTGCCGGTCGCCGACCTGTATGTCGACGCGCTTTACGGTATTGGCTTGAACCGGCCGTTGCAGGGTGCCGCCGCCAAGCTGGTCGATGCGCTCAATGCGAGCGGCGTGCCGGTGCTCGCGCTGGACATTCCGTCGGGACTCTCGGCGGATACCGGCGCGGTGCTGGGGACCTGCGTGCGGGCGGCCGCGACAGTCAGCTTCATCGCGTGGAAACGTGGCCAGCATACGGGCGCAGGGCTGGACGCCTGTGGCGAGTGCGAGTTGGCGCCACTGGAGCTGCCCGCGCACATTTTCGAGGAGGAGCGTGCCGGTGCCTGCCTGCTCAACTGGGACACGCTGCTGGGCCTTCTGCAGCCGCGTTCGCGCAATGTGCACAAAGGATTTTTCGGGCATGTGCTGGCGATCGGCGGCGACCAGGGCATGGGGGGCGCGATCCGCCTTGCCGGCGAAGCCGCACTGCGTTGCGGTGCCGGCCTGGTCAGCGTGGCGACGCAGCCGGAGCACCTCGCGCCACTGCTCGCGGCGCGTCCCGAACTCATGGTCTGCTCCGTTTCCGGGCCGCAGGAACTGGATGCCTTGCTCGAGCGGATCACCACGATCGCACTTGGCCCAGGGCTGGGCCAGCGCTCCTGGGGTCATGCGCTGTGGCATCGCGCGCTGGCCAGTGGCAAGCCGGCGGTGCTCGACGCTGATGCGCTGAACCTGCTCGCGCGCCATCCGCGCCGGTTCACCGTGCCGACGGTGCTGACGCCGCACCCGGCCGAAGCCGCCCGCCTGCTGGCCAGCGACACGGCCAGCGTGCAGGCTAACCGCTACGCCGCGGCGCTCGCGATCGCTGAGCGCTACCACGCCGTCGTCGTGCTCAAGGGCGCGGGGTCGCTGATTGCCGCGCCCGGCAGCGCGATCGCGGTCTGTCCCTGGGGCAATCCGGGCATGGCCAGCGGGGGCATGGGCGACGTGCTGACCGGTGTGGTCGCGGCCATGCTTGCGCAAGGAATGGGCGCCTGGGATGCGGCCTGCCTAGCGACCGCGGCGCATGCGCGCGCCGGCGATCTCGCCGCGCTCGACGGCGAGCGCGGCCTGCTCGCCTCTGATCTGTTCGTGTCGCTACGCCGCGTGCTCGGAGGCGCCGCGCATGGCTGAAGTGGGCTTGCACCTGGCAGACGAGGACGCTGTCGCGCTCCTGGCTGCAGAACTGGCGCCGCAGGTTCGCGGCGGCGGCGTAATTTACCTGCGGGGCGATCTCGGCGCCGGCAAGACCACCTTCGCGCGCGCGCTCATCGCTGCGCTCGGCGTGCAGGGACGCATCAAGAGTCCGACCTATAGCCTGATCGAGTCCTATCGTGTCGGCGGCCTCGCGATTCACCACCTCGATCTCTACCGCATCGCCGATCCTGGCGAACTGGAGTGGCTGGGTCTGGACGAATTGCAGGACGAAGCCAGCCTGATCCTGATCGAGTGGCCCGAGCGCGGCGGCGACGCGCTGCCGGCGGCCGATCTGGCGCTGAACCTCGCCCACGCGGACGTCGGACGGACTCTTTTCGCGCGCGCGGCCAGCGCGCGCGGCGGCGCGTGGCTCGCCGGCACAAGCGTCTTGCATTCCGGCGCTTGAAGCGCTTTGCTGACCCGGACCCCAAGGAAACTCATACAGTCCTGTGTTTTTCAACGAAAAAACTTGAAAAGCGCGGCCGTCTGGGTTTGAATCCGCAGTCATGTGGGGAGCTGCCGACATATTGCTGCGTGCTGCCGCCGTCCTGTTCGTCTCGGGGCTTACGGCCACCTGCACCCAGGCTGCGCAGGTCAAGGCGCTGCGCGTCTGGGCCAGCCCCGATTCCACGCGCGCCGTGTTCGACGTGTCCGGCCCGCTCGAATACAAGCTGTTCGAACTCCACAATCCCGATCGCATCGTCCTCGATATCAAGAATTCGACGCTGGCCGAAGGCGTTTCCGCGCCCACCGCCAAGGGCTTGCTCGGTACGGTGCGCCTGGGCAGGCAGGGCAAGAATGATCTGCGCGTCGTATTCGATCTGCCGCAGGGCGTGCGTCCCAAGAGTTTCCTGCTGCCACCGGCGGACAAGTTCGGTCATCGTCTCGTGGTCGACCTGTTTCCGCGCGCCAAGGCCACGCGCGAAGTCGTCAAGAGCGTCGAGGATGTGCTGCCCGGCGACGGGCGAAAGGTCGTGGTCGCGATCGATGCGGGCCACGGCGGCGACGATCCCGGCGCGATCGGTGCATCGGGCACCCACGAGAAATCGATCACGCTGAACGTCGCGCGCGAAGTCGCCAAGCTCGTCGACGCGCAGCCGGGCATGAAGTCCTACCTCGTGCGCGACGGCGACTACTTCATCCAGCTCACCGATCGCTACAAGAAGGCGCGCGAAGCCAAGGCCGATCTGTTCGTGTCGATCCACGCCGACGCCTGTCCCGGCGCCTGCGGCGCGCGCGGCGCGTCGGTCTGGGTGCTGTCGCCGCGCGGCGCGACGAGCGAAGCGGCGCGCTGGCTGGCGGCGAAGGAAAATAGCGCCGATCTCGTTGGCGGCGTGTCGCTCGACGACAAGGACCAGACCCTCGCCGCCGTGCTGCTCGATCTGTCCCAGGGCGCGACCATGGAAGCCAGCGCGGCGATCGCGCAGATCGTGCTCAAGGCGCTTGGCAAGATCGGTCCGACCCATCGCGGGCATGTGGAAAAAGCGAATTTTGTCGTGCTGCGTTCGCCCGACGTGCCCTCGATCCTGGTCGAGACCGCGTTCATCACGAATCCGTCCGAGGAAAAGCGCCTGACCGATCCGGTGCATCGCGGCAAGCTCGCGGCGGCAGTGGTCGAGGGCATCAAGACCTATTTCACGCAGACCCCGCCGCCCGGCACCTGGTTCGCCGCCAACAGCACAGGCCGGCGCGGACCGTCCGAACATGTGGTCGCGAGCGGCGAAACGCTCTCCGGCATCGCCGCGCGGCACCGCGTCAGCCTCGGCGCGCTGCGTCAGGCCAACCGCATCGCCAGCGATGGCGGCGTGCGCGTCGGTGACGTGCTGGATATTCCACCGCAGGGATAGTCGAGTGTGAGGACCGCATCGAGGTCGATGCTGCCGGCGACGATCGCGATCACGCCGGCGGTGTCGAAGTTGCTGCAGCCTTCGACCGAGATCAGGCGTGTGCCGTCTGCGCTGGGGGCGGCGCCGCAGCCAGACTCGTCGCCAGCGCAAACGGCAACCGGCGCCTCATGGATTCACGCCTCGTCCGTGTCGAAGCGGCTTTCGACCTGCTGCAGCCGCTGCTGCAACGCATCGACCAGGCTTTCGAGCTGTTCGATACGCGATTCCAGCGCCTGCGTGCTACCCCCGACGCTGTCGGCCGCCGTCGCCGCGGCATAGTGCTCCGCTGTGACCGGACCGCACAGCAGGTGCATGTAGCGATCCTCGCGCTGGCCGCCGCTGCGCGGAATGCGCACGGCCAGGGCCGGCTCGCGCTGGCTCAGGCGTTCGAGCGTGGAACGTACGTCGTCGAGGCTGGGAAAGTCGGCCAGCCGGTCGCTGCGGGCGAGCAGTTCGGGCACGGTCTGCGGACCGCGCAGCATCATCAGCGCGAGCAGCGCGCGCTGACGCGGCGTGATATTCAGCGCCTGGTCCATACGGTGTTCGTAGCGCGACGCGCGGGCCGACATCGAGCCGGCCACCAGACGCTTGCCTTCGAGCTGGCGCAGCGCGTGGCCGACGGCGCCGGGCTCGAGTTCCAGGATGGGGTCGCGGTTGGTTTTCTGGTTGCACGCCGAGACGACGGCGTTGAGTGTCAGCGGGTAGGTCTCCGGCGTTGTCGCGGCTTTCTCGACGAGACAGCCGAGAACCCGGGCTTCGATCGGCAGCAGCAGGGCAGGGCTGCCTGCGTCGTTCTGTTCGGACTCGCTCAAGGTTCGCTCCTGGGTCGGAATGGCGGAATGGTAGACGCAAATGCGCGCCGGAAAACGCGTTGACTCGCGCAGCGGCCTCGTTTCGCCGCGCGTCGGTGTCGTTCTGGTCAGGCGAGGATCTGCGCCGCCTGCACCAGCGCGGCGACCTTTCGCGCGTCGACGGCGGTGCCGCTGAGCACAGCGCCGTACGCATGCGCCGAGACACGACCGCGCGACAGCGGCAGCTGATGCAGGAGCCCCGGCATCATGGCGGCGCCGATTCCGCCGCCAAGGACGATCTCGACGCGCGGGCCGGCCTGATCGATCAGTTGCGCTAGCCTGACCGCTCCGTCCGCGGCGCTCGCACCGCTGCCCCAGGGCTTTCCGCTGGTCATGATGCGATCGGCGCCGAGGGCAATCAGCCCCTCCAGCCCGGCGACGTGGTCGTCGAGCGCGTCGAACGCACGATGGAACGTGGTGCGAAGACCGCGCCCGCGCGCTGCAGCGAACAGGGTTTCCAGCGCGGCCAGCGGCAGCTTGCCGTCTCGCACCACACCGAACACGACGCCGTCGGCACCTTCGCCGGCGGCCATGGCGATCTGCTCGCCCATCACGGCGATCTCGGCCGGTGAGTAGTCGAAATCACCGGCGCGCGGACGGATCATCGGGAACAGGCCGGTGCGCGGGAAATGGCGCCGGGCGATGCGCAGGTCGGCGATCTGCGGCGTCAGGCCCTGCAGGGCCATATCGCGGCACAGTTCCACGCTTGCTGCGCCGCCGTCGAAAGCGGCGGCGCAGTCGGCCTGGAGCAGGTGCGGGCCAGTGCAGCCAATGCAGATTTCGATAGCGATTGCAGGCATGGAGATCGGCGGCCGGTTGACGGGAACGGCGGTGCGTAGACAGGCTGTTGCAGGGCTGCGCAGCGAACCGCGACGTTTCGTGCGCGGGCGCCGCGGCGCCGATGGAAATTCGCGGCACGAGGCGGGTCTTGCGCGAGCCCGTGCTGACGAACGCTTCACACGCCGGATTTTCCAGTCGCTATCATCGGACAAGGAGGTGACGCCATGAAACGGTTTTTTCTCCTGTTCCTGCTGACCGGATTCAGTGCGCCGGCGCGCGCCGTATTCCTCGACTGCATCTTCAACGATGGTGCGGAGGGCGAAGCGGCGACGGTTCCAGCCAACTGGAAGCCGCTGCTGACGATCCACAACTGCGCGCGCAAGACGGTCATTCCCGCGGCGACGCCGAAGCTGGGCGTGCTGCGCTGGAACACGACCATCGCGGCGTCGGCGCAGACCTATGCGAACAACTGCCAGTACGCACACAACGCCAGTACGCCCTATGGCGAGAATCTCTATGCCGGCGCGGTGTCGTCGGGCTTCCCGTCCAATGTCGAGGCGGCCGCGGCGAACGGCTGGGCCGCCGAGATCTCGGCCTACAACTACGCGGCGAACTCGTGTTCAGGTGTCTGCGGCCACTACACCCAGATGGTCTGGCGCTCGACGACGGAGATCGGCTGCGGCATCCGCCAGTGCACGGCCAACTCGCCGTTCCAGCCGCCATTCACAAGCTGGACGCTGGTCGTGTGCAACTACAATCCGGGCGGGAATGTAAGCGGGCAGCGACCGTACTGATCGATACCGACTGATCGACACCGACCTCAAGTCAGACGGGGCTTTGTGCGCGCGGCGCCGGTCGCGTGGCAGCGATGCCGAGGCTGCTGTCGGCACGCGCAATCGCCTGCACCTGGCCCTGATCGCTATGCGCGGCGATAGCGAATCCACCCATAGATCGGAATCCCGGCGAGCAGCAGCGCGCCGCCCCAGCGCAGCGCCTGCGCGCCGGTACCGGCGAGGGCATAGAGCGAATAGATCGCCGCCAGCAGCGCGACGATCGCGTAGGGTGAGCGCCGCTGCAGCCGCAGCAGCCCCAGCGAACAAATCAGGAACGGCAGCAGTGATGCAGCTGTGGACAGCAGGATGGACCAGGTGAACAGGCTGACCAGGCTTGCGTTGTAGTTCGCCACGACGAGCAGGCTCGACAAGGTCGCGCCGATCAGCAGCGCGGCGCGCGGCGTGCCGTTCGCGTCGACGCGACCGAACACGGCCGGGAACAGCCCGTTACGTGCGGTTGCCAGCGGCAACTGTCCGAGCATCAGTACCCAGCCGTTGAGCGCACCCAGGCAGGTGATCGCCGCGACGATCGCAACCACATAGCCCGCCGCGTCGCCGAGCAGCAGACGCACCGCATCGACGAACGGCGCGCCGGAGGTCGCGAGCGATGCGGGTGGCACGAGCCGCAGCACGGCGCTGCACGCGGCAATGGTCACGGCGATCGCGATCGCCGTGCCGAGCAGCGTCGCGCGCGGCACCGTGCGCTGCGGATCGGCCACGGCCGCCGCCGGCACGGTCGCGCTTTCGAGGCCGAGGAACGCCCACAGGGTCAGCGCCGAGGTCGCGACCGCGACCTGCAGCAGGCTTTGCCCGCTGGGATTGAATGGCGCGGCGGCGACGGCCCGGGCGGGGTCGAACACGAGCAGTCCGACGGCCGCGAACACGACCAGCGCGGCGACCTTCAGCAGCGTGGTCACGAGCTGCACGCTCCCAGCGGTACGCAGGCCGCTGATATTCAGAAGAGTACAAATCCATAAAGAAACAATCGAGCAGGCTGCCGCGCGCGCCGGCGTCGCCGTCAGCGCCGGCACGCAGGCGCCAGCGTAGCCGGTCAGGGCGATCGCGATCGCCGGCACCGCGCTCCAGATCGAGATCCAGTAGCACCAGGCCACGATGAAGCCGATCGCATCGCCGAAAGCAAAGCGCGCGAACGCGTACGGGCCGCCGGACACGGCCGGCAGCAACTGTCCCAGGCGCGCGAACGTCGCAGCGAGCAGCAGCGCGCCGACGGTGCTGATCGCCCAGCCCAGCGTGCTCGCCATACCGTACGCCGCGAGCGAACTGGGCAGCAGGAACAGGCCCGAGCCGATCATGTTGCCGACGACGAGCGCGGTGGCGGTCCACAGGCCGATGGGCTGCGCCATGGCCGGCTGCGCCGTTGCAGGCGCGGCGGCGCGCGCCCGATGTTCAGGGTTCACGCCAGGCACGCCGCAGCAGCTCGTGGAAATGATGCACGCCGCTCTCGCGCCGCGGGCAGAGCCGGCCGGCGAGGTAGGAGCCGCAGGCCAGGCGCTTCTGCACCGCGAGGCATATGTCCACGTCCTCCTGCTGCACGGCGTCGCTGAACTGCTGGTCCTGGCGCCGCCGCTGCTGCTCCGTCTCGTCGGGCTGCGCGGGATAGTAGTAGTCGAAATCCACGCGGCAGCGGTCGGGCGCGAGCGCCACGACCCGATTCGTCTGCAGGCGGCCCGGCAGGATGTTCAACATCGTATTCGGCCAGATGTAGTAGTACAGCGCGTCGCCCTGGCCGTAGAAGTTGCCGCTGTTTTCCAGTGGGCTCCACTGCAGCGAGTGCCAGGGTGCGACCTCGGTGCGGTAGCTGCGGTAGTCGAGCAGGCGATTGAGTTCCGGATGGATGTGCGGAACGTGGTAGCCCTCGAGATAGTTGTCGACGTAGACCTTCCAGTTGCAGCCGATCTCGTAGCTGTCGCGATGGCTGTAGACGAGCGCCGCCAGGTCGTGACCCCGCAGTCGATCGGCGATGCCGTCCAGCAGTTCGGCCAGGCCGGTCTCGGGCGCGAGTGCGGCGAATACCTGCCCCTGCCAGGTGTCCACGGCTATGCGCGGCAACTGCACGGTGCCTATGTCGAAGTCCTGTGCGGAATCCATTTCCGGCGCGCTGCGCAGTTGTCCGTCGAGGGTATAGGTCCAGCCGTGGTAGCGGCAGCGCAGCGCACGCGCGCCGCGGCCGTTGCACCAGGCCAGCGGTCCGGCGCGATGGCGGCAGACGTTGTGGAAGCCGCGCAGCTCGCCGTCGTCGCCGCGCATCAGCACGACCGGCACCCCGGCGATCTCGTCGACGACGTGATCGCCAGGTTCGCGCAATTGCGCAGCGTGCGCGACAAGCTGCCAGCTGCCCGCGAACACGCGGCGTGTTTCCTGCGCCGCGGCGTCGGCGTCGGTATAGAACGGTGCGGGCAGGGCGCTTGCGCGCTCCAGCGGCTGCGGCCGCAGCCAGTCGGGATCAGGTCGGAAGGGCATGGGCATGCGGTGGTATCTGCTTTGATTCTGGAGCCCCCTTGAGTCAAGGGGGCGGCCAAAGGCCTGCGAAGCAGGCGTTTGGCGGGGTTGTGGAGATCTGGTGCTGAGTACAACAGCGGTAGTGCCAAGGCTTGTTCAGAACTTCCTTCGTGATGCCGCGACTGTAGCGCCGCACGACGGCGCGCGCTTGCGGCGGCGTTCCTTTCCTTCCATCGCAACAATCGGCACACTCCGGGCGGATCGACAGGCGAGGCTCCCAGCTGCGTCACGTCAGGAGCCTCTCGACGCAACGCTAGTGCGGCGAGGAGGTGATGGTGCGTCCCACCGATATCCGTGTCCCCGATTACTTCCACAAAGTCGTCGATTGCCAGTGGGCCTGTCCGGCCCACACTCCGGTCCCCGAATACATCCGCCTGATCGCGGCAGGGCGCTACGCCGATGCCTATCTGGTCAACTGGAAATCCAACGTGTTTCCCGGTGTGCTCGGCCGCACCTGCGACCGGCCCTGCGAGCCCGCCTGCCGGCGCGGCCGCGTCGAGGAAAACAATGGCGAGTCGCCCGAGCCCGTCGCGATCTGCCGCCTCAAACGCGTCGCCGCCGACAACAAGGGCGACATCAGCGCGCGCCTGCCGCGTGCCGGCAAACCCAATGGCCGGCGTATCGCCTGTGTCGGCGCCGGACCGGCCTCGCTGACGGTCGCGCGCGATCTCGCGCCGCTGGGCTACCAGGTCACCGTGTTCGATGGCGAAGCCAAGGCGGGCGGCTTCATCCGCACGCAGATCCCGCGCTTCCGCCTGCCCGAGTCGGTCATCGACGAGGAGACCGGCTACATCCTCGGTCTCGGCGTCGAATTCCGCAGCGGCGAGCGCATCGACTCGCTCAAGCAGCTGCTGACGCAGGGCTACGACGCGATCTTCGTCGGCTGCGGCGCACCGCGTGGTCGCGATCTGAATCTACCCGGACGGCAGGACTGCGCGGCGAACATCCATATCGGTATCGACTGGCTGGCTTCGGTGTCCTTCGGCCATGTCGACGCCATCGGCCGCCGCGTCATCGTGCTCGGCGGCGGCAACACCGCGATGGACTGCTGCCGTTCCGCCCGCCGCCTCGGCGGCACCGAGGTGAAGGTACTGGTGCGCTCGGGCTTCGACGAGATGAAGGCCTCTCCCTGGGAAAAGGAAGACGCGCAGCACGAAGGCATTCCGATTCTCGACTACCACGTACCCAAAGCCTACCTGCACGAGAACGGCCGCCTCACCGCGATGCAGTTCGAGCGTGTGCGCGCCGAGCGCGATGCCAAAGGCCGACGCCAGCTCGTACCGAGCGGCGAGCCGGATGTGATCGTGCCCTGCGACGACGTGCTCGTCGCGGTCGGCCAGGAAAACGCCTTCCCGTGGATCGAGCGCGACAGCGGCATCGCCTTCGACGAATGGGGCATGCCGGTGGTCGACAAGGTCACCTTCCAGTCCAGCCTGCCGCAGGTTTTCTTCGGCGGCGACGCGGCATTCGGGCCGAAGAACATCATCTGGGCTGTCGCCCACGGCCACGACGCGGCCGTGTCGATCGACAAGCTGCTCAACGGCGAGGACGTGCACGAGCGGCCGCCGCCGATGGTCACCCTGCTGTCGCAGAAGATGGGCATCCACGAGTGGAGCTACGACAACGAGGTCTCGCCCGACGACCGCTACAAGGTGCCCTGGGCACCGAGCGAAACGACGCTCGCCAACATCAAGGTCGAGGTCGAGCTCGGCTTCGATGCGGCGACTGCGCTCAAGGAAACCCAGCGCTGCCTCAACTGCGACGTGCAGACCGTGTTCACCGAAAAGACCTGCATCGAATGCGATGCCTGTGTCGACATCTGCCCGATGGACTGCATCAGCTTCACGCCCAACGACGAGGAGCCCGCGCTGCGCGCGCGCCTGACCGCGCCGGCGCTGAACCTGGCGCAGGACCTGTATGTCTCTGGCGCGCTCAAGACCGGCCGCGTCATGGTCAAGGACGAAGACGTCTGCCTGCACTGCAGCCTTTGCGCCGAACGCTGCCCGACCGGTGCCTGGGACATGCACAAATACCTGATCGAGATGACCCACGCGGGACCGGGCTGTCGCAGCAAGGGCGCATGCCGGGAGGCGGCGTGATGGCGTCCGTTCCCGTCGAAACCGCGGTCGATCCGACGCCGCTTGCCGCCATCAACGATTTCGTCATCAAGTTCGCCAATGTCAACGGATCGGGTTCCGCGTCGGCGAATGAACTGTTCGCCAAGTCCATTCTGCGCATGGGCGTGCCGGTCAGCCCGCGCAACATTTTCCCGTCCAACATCCAGGGCCTGCCGACCTGGTACGAGGTGCGTGTCAACGAACACGGCTGGCTCGGTCGCCGCGGCGGCGTGGATCTCATGGTCGCGATGAACCCGCAGACCTGGGACGCGGACCTGAAGGAAATCACGCCCGGCGGCTATCTGTTCTACGACTCGACCAAGCCGCTGCCGCGAGCGAAGTTCCGCGACGACGTCCACGTCATCGGCGTGCCGCTGACCGACATCTGCAGCCGGCACTACTCGATCGCGCGCGAGCGCCAGCTGTTCAAGAACATCATGTACATCGGTGCGCTGTCGGCGCTGCTGGACATCGCGCCCGAGGTCATCGAGACCCTGCTCGCAGAACAGTACCGGAGCAAGGAAAAACTGCTCGACGCGAACCGGCAGGCGTTCCACCTGGGCCGCCAGTACGTCCTCGATCACCTGACGTATCCGCTGGGCCTGCGCGTGCGCCACGCCGACCGCGTCGGCGAACGCATCTTCGTCGACGGCAACACGGCCGCCGCGCTGGGCTGCGTCTACGGCGGCGCGACGGTCTGCGCGTGGTATCCGATCACGCCATCCTCGTCGGTGGCTGAGGCTTTCGAGAAATATTGCGCGAAGTACCGCGTCGACGCCGCCACGGGCACCAACAAGTTCGCAATCGTGCAGGCCGAGGACGAGATTGCGTCGATCGGCATGGTCGTCGGCGCCGGCTGGAACGGCGCGCGTGCGTTCACGGCGACGTCGGGACCGGGCATCTCACTGATGAACGAGTTCATCGGCCTGGCCTATTTCGCCGAGATTCCCGTCACCGTCATCGACGTGCAGCGCGGCGGCCCGTCGACCGGTATGCCGACGCGCACGCAGCAGTCCGATGTGCTCGCCTGTGCCTACGCCTCGCACGGCGACACCAAGCACGTACTGCTGCTGCCGGAAGACCCGACCGAGTGCTTCGAGTTCTGCGCCGCGGCGCTGGATCTGGCCGATCGGCTGCAGACGCCGATCTTCGTGCTGACCGATCTGGACATCGGCATGAACCAGCGCCTTTGCGCGCCACTGGCCTGGGACGATGCGCGCGCCTACGACCGCGGCAAGGTCATGACGGCGGAAGAACTGGAAGCGGGCAGGGACTTCGGCCGCTACAACGACGTCGACGGCGACGGCATTCCCTACCGCACCTATCCGGGCACGCATCCGACCAAGGGCGCGTATTTCACGCGCGGCACGTCGCGCGACCCTTACGCGCGCTATTCCGAGCGCGGCGCAGACTACGTCTACAACATGCAGCGCCTGCTGCGTAAGTTCGACAGCGCGCGAGGACTGGTGCCGCCGCCGCTCGCGCGTGCCGCCGCGCGTAACACGCGGTTCGGCGCGATCTACTACGGTTCGACCAGCCCGGCCATGGACGAAGCGATCGCGCTGCTCGAACACGACGGCCTGTTCGTCGACACCCTGCGCGTGCGCGCGTTCCCGTTTCCCGACGCGGTGCGCGATTTCATCGAAGCGCACGACGCGGTCTACGTCGTGGAGCAGAATCGCGACGCGCAGCTGCGCAGCCTCATCGTCAACGAGTTCGACATCGACCCCGCGCGCGTGCCGGCCGTGCTGCACTACGACGGCACGCCGATCACGGCGCGCTTCATCGCCGGCGCGATCGCCGCGCGCATGCGTCCGTCAGGCAACGCACCTGGCACCAGACCCGGAGGACTGTCCTGATGGAGCAGGTCATCGTCACGCAGATCCTGTCCTATGTCATGCCGCTGATCGTGCTCGTGGCGCTGGCCGTGCTGCTGAGCAAGACCGGTTCGCCCTGGCTGATCGCGGCACTCGTGGCCGAAGTAGTATCGCTGCTGTTCCGCATTGCGATGGAGTTCGGTGCGCATCGCCTGGTCGAGTCGCAACTGTTCATGAGCGCCTGGCAATTGTGCGGACTGCTGTTCGGCGTCTGCCTGCTCGGCTTCGCCGTGACCTGGCAGCCGCAAACGTCCACGCGCCGGGGAACGCCATGACTTTCATCGCCAAGCCCAAGCTGCATCACCCGACCTTGCCGCAGAACGGGCTGTGCTACACGCGGCGCGACTACGAAGGCAAGATCAGCACGCTCTGCGCCGGCTGCGGCCACGATTCGATTTCTGCCGCGATCATCCAGGCGTGCTGGGAACTCGAAGTCGAACCGCACCGTCTGGCCAAGCTCTCCGGCATCGGCTGCAGCTCCAAGACACCCGATTATTTTCTCGGCCAGTCGCACGGCTTCAATACCGTGCACGGGCGCATGCCGTCGGTGCTGACCGGCGCGAATCTCGCCAATCGCGACCTGATCTATCTCGGCGTTTCCGGCGACGGCGATTCCGCCTCCATCGGCATCGGCCAGTTCGTGCACGCGACACGGCGCGGCGTGAACATGGCCTACATCGTCGAGAACAACGGCGTCTATGGACTGACCAAGGGCCAGTTCTCCGCCACCGCCGATCAGGGCAGCACCTCCAAGCGCGGCGTCGTCAACGCCGACAGTCCGATCGATCTGGTCGGCCTTGCGCTGCAGCTCGGCGCGAGCTATGTCGGCCGCAGCTTCAGCGGCGACAAGGCCCAGCTCGTGCCGCTGATAAAGGGAGCGCTGGCCCATCGCGGCGCCGCATTCATCGACGTCATCAGTCCGTGCGTCGCGTTCAACAACCACGCCGGCAGCACCAAGAGCTACGAATACGTGCGCGCGCACAACGATGCGGTCAATCGCCTCGACGTGATCCCACAACGTAAGGAAATCAGCGTCGACTATGCGGCTGGACAGACCATCGAAGTCGAGCAGCACAACGGTTCGCTGCTGCGCCTGCACAAGCTAGACGCCGACTACGACCCGCGCGATCGCATCGCCGCGATGAACTACATCCAGCAGCATCAGGCCAAGGGTGAAGTCGTCACCGGCCTGCTCTACGTCGAGGCCGAGGCGCAGGACCTTCACACCCACCTGAAGACCGTCGCGACGCCGTTCAACCAGCTCGATGTGGCGCAGTTGTCGCCGGGCGCGGCCGCATTGGCAAAGATCAACGCGGGCTTCCGCTGAGGCAGTAGCCGGCCTGCCGATTGGGCGAGGCGTAGCGCCGAACTGCTGCCTGAAGCGAGTCGCCCTACGCAAGAACCCGCGCCGACTGGGTCTGACTGCCGCGAGGCAGGTTGCTGGGTCGCTGTACGCGTGCACGCGAACGTGGGACGCCGCGTCCACGCGCATACGGTAGTGCGCCCGACCTTGCCTGCGGCGGCGCGCCCCGGCACGCTTGCGCGAATCCTGAGGAGTCGTGCTCGTGTCCGAGGTCCAGCCATCGTCGTCCGCAATGACCACGGCGCAGCGCCTGCGCTCGATCTTCAGCGGCTCGGTCGGCAATCTCGTCGAGTGGTACGACTGGTACGCGTATACCGCGTTCGCGCTGTATTTCGCGCCGGTGTTCTTTCCGGACGGCGACCAGACCGCGCAGCTGCTGAACACGGCCGCGATCTTTGCCGTCGGCTTCCTGATGCGGCCGCTGGGCGCCTGGCTGCTCGGCGAGTACGCTGACCGGCGCGGTCGCAAGGCGGCGCTGGTGCTGTCGGTGCTGATGATGTGTGCCGGCTCGCTGATGATCGCGCTGACGCCGGGCTACGCGCAGATCGGCGTGGCCGCGCCGGTGCTGCTGCTCGTCGCGCGCCTGCTGCAGGGCTTGAGCGTCGGTGGTGAATACGGCGCGTCGGCGACCTACCTCAGCGAAATGGCCAGCCGCGAGCACCGCGGCTTCTGGTCGAGCTTCCAGTACGTGACCCTGATCATGGGCCAGCTACTTGCGCTGGCCGTGCTGATCCTGCTGCAGCGCTTCCTGCTGACCTCCGAACAATTGCACGACTGGGGCTGGCGCATTCCGTTCGTGATCGGCGCGCTGGCCGCGCTGGTGTCGCTGTACCTGCGCCGCACCATGGTCGAGACCGAATCGTTCGTTGGCCAGTCCGCTGCCGGCCCCTCGCGGCATGGTCTGCGCGAGCTGCTGCGACATCCGCGCGAAGTTGCGACCGTGGTCGGGCTGACCCTGGGCGGCACGCTCGCTTTTTATACCTTTACCGTCTACATGCAGAAATACCTCGTCCTCAGCGCCGGCATGAGCAAGGACGACGCGACCGCGGTGTCGGCGGCCGCGCTGTTCGTGTTCATGCTGCTGCAGCCGGTGGTCGGCGCGCTGTCGGACCGCATCGGCCGGCGCCCGCTGCTGATCGGCTTCGGTGTGCTCGGTACGCTGGGCACGGTGCCGCTGTTCAGCGCATTGGGGCCGGGCGTGAGTCCGCTGCACGCGTTTGCCCTGATCCTGCTCGCGCTCACCGCGGTCAGCGGCTATACCGCGATCAACGCGGTGGTGAAGGCCGAGCTGTTCCCGGTGCAGGTACGCGCGCTCGGCGTCGGCCTGCCGTATGCGCTGGCCGTGTCCGTGTTTGGCGGCACGGCCGAATTCCTGGCGCTGTGGTTCAAGCAGCGCGGCAGCGAGTCGGGCTTCTACTGGTACATAACGGCCTGCATCGCCGTCTCGCTGCTGGTGTATCTGTTCACCGCCGATACGCGGCGCACGTCGCGGATCGACCGCGATTCCGCCGGTGCTCCGCCATGATCCGTGCACGCGCAGGGCAAGGGGCATGAACCGCATCGCCTACGGCTGCCTGCTGGGCCTGGGCGGCTGGCTGATCGCTGGGGTGGCGATCGCGTTCTATCTGCGGCGCATGGGCGCCGCGCCGGACGCCTCGTTCGGCGCGGCCGTATTCCTTGGACTTATCTTCTGGGCCGGAGTCGGCCTGCTGTATTCGGCGCTGCGCGGCCTGCGCGAGTGGTGGGCGCTGCGCGCCGCGCTGGTCGGCGGCGAACCCGTCGATGGCGCTGGTGCTGTGCTGGTCGGCACGCTGCAACCGCGTGCCACCTGCCTGCAGGCGCCGTTCGACGGCGAGGAATGCGTCGCGTATGCCTACAAGGTCCAGCTCGACAGCGGGAGCGGACGGCAGCGAACCATCACGACGTGTTTCGAAGGCGTGGGCCTGGCGCCGTGCACGATCGCCACGGCAGTCGGTTACTTCCGTCTCCTCACCGTGGCGGAACTCGATCCGGGCACGACCTCGAGCACCAACCTGCAACGCGCGCAAGTCGAACGCTACGTGCGCGTCACGACGTTTCAGCCCAGGACGCAGTCGGCCAGTGAACTGCTGCGGCGCTGGGACGATGCGGACGGCAACTACCGCAGCGATATCGCCGCGGTATCGCCCGAGCGGGTCGACTGGGCGCGCTGCACGTTCTCGCAGCAGGTAGTAAGGCCCGACAGTCCGGTTTGCGTGATCGGCTATTTTTCCGCCGCGCAGCGTGCCTTCGTGGTGCCGCCGGCCTGGGCGGCCGCGACGCGGATCCTCGGCGGTCGTCCCGATGCGGTCGCACTTGCGATCGCCGCGACCGCGCGCAGCCGGCTGCTCTGGGGATTCGTGCTGATCGGCGTGGTACTGGCTGCCGCGTGGGCCATCGCGCGCAATTCGTGAATTCCGCCACGAGCACCCCCGTAATCGTGATGGACGCCCGCGTTCACGGCCCCGCTTTACACGCTCAGAGGCCTTCACGGTAAGCTAAGGAAGTTTTAACAATCGCGAGGAGTCGGGGTCATGGGGAAGTCACGTTTGTGGAAAGCGCTTTGGGCAGCGGGCGCGTTCGGTTGCATCGCGGCACTGGCGCCGGCGGGTAGCGCATCGGCCGCGGAGAATGCGGAAACGGAATCCGCGCAGGACGGTACCGGCAGCGGTGAGGCGCAGGAACTGGAAGCGATCTCGGTCGTCGGCTCGCGCCGCTACGGCCGATCCTCCGAAACGCTGACGCCGGTGCCGGTCGACGTCATTCCGATGACGGACTTCGCCGAGAAAGGTGCGCAGTTCGATGTGGCGCAGGCACTGCAGTTCATCGCGCCGTCGTTCAACTCCACCCGCCAGACCGGCGCCGACAACGCCGACCTGGTCGACTCGGCCATGCTGCGCGGGCTGGGCTCCGACCAGACGCTGGTGCTGGTCAACGGCAAGCGCCAGCATCAGGCAGCCGTCGTCAACATCTTCGGTGCGCGCAACCGCGGCAACACCGGCACCGATTTCAACACCCTGCCGCCGCTCGCGATCGAGCGCATCGAAGTGCTGCGTGACGGCGCCGCGGCGCAATACGGTTCCGACGCGATTGCCGGCGTCGTAAACGTCGTCATGAAGAAGACCCCCGGCTGCGAGAGCGTGCTCGGCTTCGGCCAGTATTCGCGCGGCGACGGCGAGAATACGCAGGCGTCGGCGTACTGCGGCTTCGAACTCGCCAACGGCGGTACGATCGCGCTGACCGGCGAATGGCTCAAGCGCGGCCGTTCCGACCGGTCCGAACCGCGCGGCAGCCCGCGCACGATCGGCGACACCAAGATGGACAATCGCACCTTGTTCCTCAATGGCGAAATTCCGCTCGGTGACGTGGCGAATTTCTACTTCAGCGGCGGCTACCAGGACCGCTATGCCTCGTCCGGTGCCTTCGGCCGCGGCGGCATCGGCAGCGACGACATTCCGTCGCGCAACTCGGCAGCGATGTATCCCGACGGCTTCGTGCCCTTCATCAATGCCGACATCGAGGATCGCACCCTGATCGCCGGCGTCTGGGCCAACATCGGCGAATGGCGCGCGGACTTCTCGCAGACCTACGGCTACAACGAACTGCTGAACAACATCAGCAATACCTTGAACGCATCGATCGCCAACGAGGACCTGCTCAACGGCGGTCAGGGCCTGAGCCCGAACAAGTTCGACGCCGGCGGCTACGCGTTCACGCAATACACGACCAACGTGGACTTCTCGCGCTATCTCGACAGCGTGCTCGCCGGCACCAACGTCGCGTTCGGCCTGGAACGCCGCCGCGAGAACTACGAGATCGTCGCCGGCGAACGCGGCTCCTGGGATGATTTCGACGGTCCCGGCGGCGGTAATGCCGGCAGCCAGGGTTATCCCGGTTTCCAGCCTGGCGACGAGACCGATTCCAGCCGCACGAGCTGGGCGGCCTATGGCGACGTCGAGTTCAACTGGACCGACCGCTTCATGACCGGTGTGGCAGGCCGCTTCGAGGACTATGACGACTTCGGCAAGACCACTACGGGCAAGCTGACCTCGTCGTTCAAGGCGACAGACACTCTCCTGTTGCGCGGTTCAGCCAGCACCGGCTTCCGCGCACCATCGCTGCAGCAGCGCGATTTCCAGTCGACGTACACGGAGTTCGTCGGCGGTGATCCGCTCGACATCCTGCTTGCCCGCAATGGCAGCGCCATCGCGAATGCGGCCGGGGTCGATCTGTTGCGCGAGGAAAAAGCCACGAGCTATACGCTGGGCTTCGCCTGGAGTCCGCTCGACAACCTCACCGTGACCGTCGACGGCTATCGCATCGACATCGACGATCGCGTCGTGCTGTCGGGCCAGTTCGGCGTCGACAGTCCGGCCATCAGCGACGCGCTGCGTCAGATGCTGATCGACGAAGGCGTCGGCGCCGCGGCGTTCTTCGTCAATGCGGCGGACACGCGCACGACCGGCATCGACCTGACCATCGCGCACAGCACGCAGGTCGGTGACGGCGAGCTGACCACCTACTTCGGCCTGAATCACGGCAAGACCGAGATCACGAAGGTCAATGTGCCGGCGCCGTTGCTGACCGCACCGGAAGGTGCGGAAACCTTCCTCTCCGACCGCGAACGCCGCTTCATCGAGGACGGTGCGCCGAGCACCAAGGCAACGCTGACCTTCGACTACTCGATCGGCCAGTGGGACGCGATGTTCAAGATCATCCACTTCGGCTCGCAGACGCTGGGTTCGTTCTCCGGCCCGCCGGTGTTCCTGGAATACGGCGCAAAGACCTCGGCCGACGCGAGCGTGACCTATGCGTTCAACGACAAGGTCAAGCTGACGGTCGGTGCGGCGAATATATTCGACCAGTTCCCGGACCGGCAGAATCCGGACGAGACCGACAACGGCCACGTCTACGACAGCGTGCAGTTCGGCCTCAACGGCACGTCGTACTTCACGCGGCTTGCGGTGAAGTTCTGATCTGAGTTCCATGACGGCGTGAAACGAAAGGCCCGCGCCGCAAGGTGCGGGCCTTTTCGATTGGGCGTCCCAATTGCCGCAAGGACCAGTCACGGATGGCGAGGGTAGTAACGCGCTGCCGCGGTTGCCGCAGGCGCGCGATACGCTACGCTTGGACGAACGTCCAGTCCTCCCCGGAGAAGCCCATGCGTCATTGCCCCCTCGCCGCCGTCGCGCTGGGCTGCCTGTTGTGCTTCAGCGCAATCGGCGGCGCTCAGGCGCGCAAGGAAGCAAAGGGAAAGACCCTGACCGAGGTGCTGGCCGCGAGCGAGCCCTCCGACTGGCGGACGCTCGATCAGAACAACACGATGTACCTGGATTTCGCCGCGGGCCGGGTGATCATCGAACTCGCGCCGGGCTACGCGCCGCAGCACGTCGCGAATATCAGGACCCTGCTGCGGCAGCACTATTTCGACGGGCTCTCCATCCTGCGCGTGCACGACAACTACGTCGTGCAGTGGGGTGATCCGGACGCGGGTGAAAAGGACAAGGCGAAACCGTTCGGCGAGGCGAAGCGTTCGGTGCCCGGCGAGTTCTCCCAGGCCATCGCCGGGCAGCCGTTCGTGCGCCTGCCCGACGGCGACGTGTATGCGCCGCAGGTCGGCTGGTCGGGCGGTTTTCCGGTCGCGCGCGATCCAAAGCAAGGACAGACCTGGCTCGCGCACTGTTACGGCATGGTCGGGGTGGGCCGCGACAACGCCGCCGACAGCGGCAGCGGCGCCGAACTCTACGTGGTGCTGGGCCATGCACCGCGGCATCTGGACCGCAACGTGACCCTGGTCGGCCGCGTGGTTCAGGGCATGGAACTGCTCGCGGCACTGCCACGCGGCAGCGGCGCGCTTGGTTTCTACGAGAAACCCGAGCAGCGCATCCCCTTGAAACAGGTGCGCCTCGGCAGCGAACTGCCCGAGGCGCAACGCAGCCGCATCGAACTGCTGCGCACGGACACGCCGACCTTCACCGCGCTGGTCGAGACGCGGCGCAACCGCCATGACGAGTGGTACCTGACGCAGGCCGGCAAAGTGGAACTGTGCAATGTGCCACTACCGTCGCGGCAGCCGTGACCAGACGGCGCTACTGAATCATGCGGCCGCGGGGCCGGCCGCGGGGAGTACCGGCGCGGCCGGGACCGGCATGGGCCTCTCGCCGAGCAGCCGGCCCAGGTCGCGCAGTGGCATGGGCTTGCGCACCCATTCGATCTGCCATTCCGCCGGCGGACGGTCGTGCGGACCGTCTGGTGGGGATGCGCTGTGGATCAGGCAGCGCGGCGGCGCTTCCGGCGCGCATTCGGCGCGAATGCGGCGGATCAGATCGATGCCGTTTTCGTGCTCCAGATGCAGGTCGACCAGCAGCGTGTGCGGCGCGAACGCACGCCAGAGCGCGAGGGCCTCGGTAACGTCTGCGGCGACGCGGTGTTCGATGCCCAGCGCGTCGAGCTGAGCGCTGAGCAGTTCGCGGATCGCCGCGTCGTCGTCGACGAGCAGAACGCGGCCGTGCGGCAGCCCGACGGGTTCGAGTTCGGGTTCGGCCGGCGCGAGCGGCAAAACTATGCAGAACGCGAATGTGCTGCCGACACCGAGCCGCGTGTCGATCTGCAGCTCGCTGCCCATGATGCCGACGAGCTGGTTGGCGATGGACAGTCCCAGGCCCACGCCACGGCGGGTGCGTCCGCCGCCGCGCTCGAACGGCTGCAGCAGACGGCGCAGTTCATTTTCCGCGATGCCGGGTCCGGAATCGGTGATGCGGAAATGCACCTGATCCGGCCCGGCGCAGCTGGCCGCGAGCACGATGTCGCCGGCGGTCGTGAACTTCACCGCGTTGCCGAGCAGGTTGATGAGGATCTGCTGCAGCCGCGCCGCATCGCCACAGACGCGGGTCGGCAGCGCTGGATCGGTGTGCAGGCTGACCTGGATCGGACGATCGGCCAGCTCGGCACGGAACAGTCCGGCGACGTGGCTCAGCAGTGCCGGCAGGTCGAAGGGTTCGTCGCGCAGCGCGACGCGGTCGAGTGCCAGCTGGGCGTGATCGAGATAGTCCTCGGCGGTGCGTACCAGCTCGACCGAGGTCGAGCGCGCGGTTTCCAGCAGGCCGCGCGCGCGCCGGTCGTCGACGCGCTGCAGCGCCATGTCGATGAGGCCGCTGATCGCAGCCATGGGATTGCGCACCTCGTGCGCGGCCATCGCGAGCATGTCGGCGCGCGTGCGGTTGACCTGGTTCAGCACTGCGTTGAGCTGGCGCATCCAGCGCAGGCGCAGCGCGATGATCGCGGCCACCAGCACGACGACGCACAGGGCGGTGATCAGCGCGAGCGCGAACAGGCGCGTCCGCGTGCGCTCGCCGGCCTTGTCCGCCTCGGCCGCGCGCAGCAGTGCCGCCTGCAGTTCGCTGGCCTGGCGCAGCGAGCGGATCTCGGTTTCGCGCGTCTGCGTGTTGTAGTGCGCGTCGAGCTCGGCCACCGCCCGGGCGACCTCGCGACTGGACAGGCGGGCGTTGAGCTGGATGAGCTCGCGCGTCGCCGACAGCGCCAGCTCCAGCAGGCCGGCCTGCTCGGCGACCTGGGCCTGCGTCACCAGCAGTTCCGCGCTGATGCGGCCGAGCTCGAGCCGGTGCGCATCGGCCAGGGCCAGGTCGAGTACCGCCAGCGCCTCCAGTGGCTGTTTCAGCGTGGCGAGTGCCTCGGCGATGTTGCGGCGCGAGGAAATCGAATGGATCACCTTGTCGTGGGCCAGCTCATAGGCCAGCGCGCGGCGCGACGCAGCGAGCGCCGTGGCCGGCTGCCCCAGGCTCAGATAGTGCGAGGCGCTGTTGTCGTCCATCATGGCCATGCCGCCCTGGCTGCCCAGGCGCGCGTAGCGTGCGTGCGCGGCGCGTGCGAGGGGCAGCGCCCGTTTGGGTTCCCCCAATTCCCCGAACATCAGTTGCAGCAGGTTTTCGCTGCGCGCCAGGGCGTATTCGTCGTCGAGCCGGGCAAAGCCCGCGTTGGCGCGTTCGCAATGCGGCTGCGCGGCCTTGGGGCGCGTCGCAGTCAGCAGCAGGTCACAGGTTTCCAGGTCGGCCAGCGCGTTCCAGTAGGGCTGATCCAGGGCGCGCAATGCGGCGGTGGCCGAGCTGGCCAGGGCCAGGCCGCTTTCGATCTGTTCGCCTTCCAGTTGCAGGCGCGCGCGCACGATATCGGCCAGGGCAAGCGCGCTGGCACGGCCGCTGTCGCGGCCCAGGGCTTCCAGGCGATCAGCAATCGGCATCGCGCGTTGTGGCGAGAGCAACAGGGCCGCCGTTGCCATGTCCTGCAACAGACGTTCGCGTGCGGCGGGCTCCAGGTCGTCACGTGCGAGCAGGGCCTCGCCATGCCGCAGCGCTTCCTGCGGTGCGTCGAGCATGGCCGGGCGCAGGGGCGCCGGCGGCACGTCTGCCACTGCGAGGGCGAGCAGCGCGCAGCACAGCCCGGTCAGCACCGGTCAGCCTGCAGCGATCGCGCGAAGACGGTCATGGGGCGGCGGCGCCGGCAGATGGGACAACGCGTATTTTGCGCACAGCGCCAGTCGCGCGACAAATGGAACTTTTTGCACGCCATCGCCGCGCCACATGACGGCAGCACGGAATAGCCGGTGAAAGCAGCGGCAGGCTCATGCGGGCGGGCGGGGAACGACGGATTCGTCACTATTGCACATCTTGCGCCGGCCCGCCCGGCTGCAGCGCCGGCCAGACCTTTGGGAACCGGTCTGCCGAAGAACACCGGCAAGCGGCGCTTGCACCGCTCGATCGGGAAACGGGCAGGAGCCGGTTCCCGACAACCGGCTAGCCCGCCTTTCTCACACCCGTTCGTAGCGAGGCCGTCGAGACGCCGTCCTGATGCGCGCCGCGGACTGAGTGGCGAAGGCGTAGCCGACACTACGTCGAGCCGGCACGAGGGAGCAGCGCGCGTCGGGGCGAGCGAATCGGCGGCCGCAGTAGAAGGGGCGTGAGAAGTGCGGGCTAGCCCGCCTTTCTCACACCCGTTCGTAGCGAGGCCGTCGAGGCGCCGTCCTGATGCGCGCCGCGGACTGAATGGCGGCGAAGGCGTAGCCGACACTACGTCGAGCCGGCACGAGGGAGCAGCGCGCGTCAGGGCGAGCGGATCGGCGGCCGCAGTAGAAGGTGTGTGAGAGATGCGGGCTATAGTGACCAGGTCACGGTTCAGGCAGCCGTCTTGGCGTTGTGCTGGCGGATGAAAGCGCGCACGTCCGGATAGACCACCTCGCGCCAGCGCCGGCCGCTGAAGATGCCGTAGTGGCCGGCGCCCTTCACGGTGAGGTGGCGCTTGTGCTCGGCGGCGATGCCGGCGCACAGCGCGTGCGCCGCTTCGGTCTGGCCCAGTCCGGAAATGTCGTCGAGTTCTCCCTCGATGGTGAGCAGCGCGGTGCGGGTGATATCCGCCGGTTTGACGCGCTGGCCGCTCACGTCCCACAGGCCGCGCGGCAGCAGATGCTGCTGGAACACGGTGTTGATGGTGTCGAGGTAGTACTCGGCCGGCATGTCGAGCACGGCGTTGTACTCGTCGTAGAACTTGCGGTGCGACTGCGCGTCCTCGAGATCGCCCTTGAGCAGATCCTCGTAGAAGTCCCAGTGCGAACTCAGGTGCCGGCCCGGGTTCATCGCGATGAAGCCCGTGTGCTGCAGGAAGCCCGGATAGACGCGGCGGCCGTGGCCCGGATAGTTCGCCGGCACGTCGTGGATCACGCTGTTCTGGAACCACGATAGCGGCTTGGTCGTGGCGAGGTCGTTGACCTGGGTCGGGCTGCGCCGCGTGTCGATCGGGCCGCCCATCATCGTCATGCTGCGTGGCGTGGGCTCGCCGCTGGTGGCCATCAGCGAGATCGCCGCAAGCACCGGCACGGTCGGCTGGCAGACGGAAATCACATGCAGGTTCTTCGCGCCGATGTGGCGAATGAACTCCTGGATGTAGGCGACGTAGTCGTGCAGGTGGAACGCACCCTTTTCCGCGGGCACCATGCGCGCGTCGATCCAGTCGGTGATGTAGACCTTGTGGTCTTGCAGCAGCGTGCGCACGGTGTCGCGCAGCAGCGTGGCATGGTGGCCCGAGAGCGGTGCCACGACGAGGACGATCGGGTCGTCCTTGAGGTCGTCGACCGTGGCCGAATCGTCGGTGAAGCGCTTGAAGCGGATCAGGTTGCAGAACGGTTTGGCCAGCGCCGTGTATTCGACGATCGGCACTTCGTGGCCGTGGGCGGTCACGCTGCGGATCTCGAACGGCGGCTTTTCGTAGTCCTTGCCGAGTCGGTAGAGCAACTCGAAGCCGGCCGCGATACGCGGCGCACCGGGGACTTGCGACAGCAGCGTGCTCTTGTCGCTCCAGGTCTTGGCGCCGGCCTCGGCAAAATGGACCAGGGGGCTCATCAGAGACCGTTGCAGTTCGTGCAGGTGATACAGCATGGGTAAAAACCGGCAGGGGAGGAGGGACAACCATGGAATTGTAGTCTCCCTGGGCCAAAGCAAGCGCCATGCCGCCGGTAACAATTGGTCGCAATCCGCGGCTTTCCCGCTGCACCGGTCCGGCCCTGGGCCGTCGGCGGACGATGTCACGGCTCAGAACGGCATCAGCTTCAGGTCCAGGCTGCGCTCGGTGAGCCAGCCTGCGGCCAGCAGGCCGATCGCGACGGAGCCGCCGCGTAGCACCACGGACGGGTACAGCGCGGTGCGGCGCAACAGGTAGGCGAGCGGAATCAGCACGGCCACGAGAGCGAGCTGGCCGAGTTCCACGCCGACATTGAATCCGACCAGCGACAGCGCGAGCGCGCCGCGCGGCAGTTCGAGATCGGCCAGTACGCTCGCGAAGCCGAAGCCGTGGATCAGGCCGAAGGCGAACGCGATGGTCCAGCGACGCGAGGGCAGGAACGGCACGACGTTGTCGATCGCGGTCAGCAGCACCGACAGCGCGATGATCGATTCCACGAGTCGCGACGGCAACTGGACCATGCCAAGCGTGGCCAGGCTCAGCGTGACTGAATGTGCGAGCGTGAACGCGGTGACGATCGCGATGACCGTGCCGGCCGCGAGCGACAGGCGCGGCACGGGTCGCCATGCGCGGCCGTCGCGGACGAGTACTGCGGGGAGCAGCAGCGCGATCAGGAACAGGATGTGGTCGTAGCCGATCGCGATATGCACGATGCCGTCGCGCACATAACCGACGAAGGCCTGCCAGCGCGACGCGCCGCCCGGCTCGAAGGTCTGGCGCGGCCGCTCGCGCGACATCACTGCGCTGAGCACGGTGCCGCCGGCCGTTTCGAGCTTGAGCAGGCCGCGGTGCTGGGCGTCGATGTCGAACAGCGCGCTGTAGTCGACGCTCAGCGCGCCTTCGCCGCTGCAGGCCGCGGCGAGCGAGAGTACGAGATAGGCGCCGTCGCTGTGGCGGTCGATCGCATGATCGGTGACCCGCAGCGGGCACGGTGCGCTGGTTGACACGAGCAGTCGCGAGCTCGCGTAGCGGTCGATCTCTTCGCGGCGCGTGCGTACTTCGCCCCAGTCGATGCGGTCGTCGCGATTGCGATCGAGATCGAACACGCCGTCCAGGTCGCGCAGCGCAATATCCCAGCGACCGACGAGACGGTCGGCTTCGCGACTCAGGCTCAGATAGCTGTCGCTCGGCTTGTGCGCCGCCGCTGGCAGGCTGCACAGCATCAGCAGCAGACCAGCGATGCATTTCGCGAACGCACTCATGGTGCTGGCACGCCCTGCAGCAGTGGATCGAGTCGCACGTCCTGCAATCCCGTGCCGCGGACCCAGCGCGCGACCTCGGCAGCCAGGTCGGGCCGGTTCGCGGCGAGCGCCGCTTCAAGCGCGATGCGCGCATCGAGGGGTTCCTTCTGCACGGCCCAGCTGTCCCGCGCGAGATCGAGCGCAGCGGCGGGTTGCTGCGCGAGCGCGAGCCGGAAGCGCGACTCCTCACGGCGATGGACGCGGTCGCCGCGCTCGCGCAGTGCGTCGAATCGCGCTGCCAGCGCCTCGATGCCGGCGCGCGCTGCATCGGCATCGAGTGCGCGATCGGCCTGGACGCGGCGCAGCAGCAGTCCGTCGATCGGCGTGTCCGCGGCAATCAGCGCGGTCACGTCGGCGGCGCGGCCGCGGTCGAGCAGGAAATCGGCGTACGCGGACAGCGCGTAGCTGTCGGATGGATCCATGGCGAGACTCTGCCGGTACCAGTGCTCGGCGTCGTCGTTGCGGCCCAGGCGTTCCGCCAGTTCGGCCAGCAATGTCAGCGCCCAGGTCCGCACGGGGGTTGGCTGCGCGGTCAGGCGATCCTGCGCGACGATTTCCTCGAGTGCCGCATACGCCTGTGCGCCGCGGCCCTGCACCGCGTCGAGGCTGGCGCGACATACGGCACCGATGCTTGTGGCACCACCGGCGACGACGCGCTCGCAGCTGTATTGCGCGCCGGCAAGATCGCCGGTGACTTGCTGCAGGCTCGCCAGGTCGAGCCATGCCTGCGCGTGCCCGGGCTGCTGCGCGGTCACGCGCTGCAGGTCGGCCTTGGCCGCGTCGAATTCGTGGCGGTTCTGGCGGATCGCCGCGCGCAGCAGCAGCACCGGCACTGGCGGGGATTCCTGCGCCCACCAGGCGCCAAGCGTGGCCTGCGCCTGACCCCAGAGGCGCGGATCCGCCGCGGCGCGCGCACTGCTTATTTGCGTTTGCGCGAGTCGCACCGCGACGTCGAGGTTGGACGGATCGCGCGCATGCAGCTCGCGCAGTGCGCGCAGCGACGGGCTGGCCCCGCGTTCGCTGCTGCGCGGCAGGGTTTCGAGCACATCGCTGTCGCGCGCCGGCCGGTACGGCTCGGCGTGCGCGAGATGCGTGATCACCGCGCCGCACGACAGCATCGCGACGGCAATGGCAAAGGATCGCGACATGTAGGGAATTCCGAAGGAGACCGGGCCGCCGCTCGCGGCGGCGGCCCGTGCTGGTGCGATGAATGTCGAACTACGGCGCGACCGGATTGGCCGGCAGGCCGTTGGATCCGTTCGGCGAGCCCGGCAGCGGCGTAGTCAGGTAAGGAAACGCGTTGTCGAACTGGCTGTCCTCGACGAGCACGCCGTCGGTATACGGCAGTGCTGCGCTGGCCGGCTTGCCTGCGCCCGGTGGCAGCAGCACGCCCATGGCCACGCGCAACTCGATGTCGACGACGTCGTCGCCAGGACGGCGGCCGTTCGGGAATCCGGCCGGGTCACAGCCGGGATTGGACAGGGTCAGCGCGCCATCGACGAAGCAGGCCGCCGCGCCGAGGCTGTTCTGCTGGCCCTTGGGTGTGGTCGGCAGCGCGGTGTTGAGGCGGATCATCTCGGCCGGAACGCCGTTGAGTTGCCGGTTGACGCCGGTCACGCCGGTCAGGAACGCAGCGACGAGATCGCCACGCGGAAATACCGACGGCGCCTGCACGCCGGCCGCGCCGAACAGGATTTCGAGCAGCGCGGGCAATGTCGGATTGGTCACGTAGGTCGCGAACTGTCCGTCGTCCTTGGGCGAGCTGGCATTGAACAGGTCCTTGTCCTTGAGGCCGATGACGATCTCGTTGACGAGCGGCATGCCCAGGCGCGACACCTGCACCATGTTGCTGTTGACGATGACCTGCGACAGCGGATCGCTGCTGACCAGGCGCGATCGCGGCAGGCTCGCCGACGTCCAGGCGCCGATGACCGGATCGCCGTCGGTGATGCAGGCGATCGGCAGCTCCAGCGCGAGCGAGGTCACGTTCTTGCCGGCCGTGGCGTTGGTGCCGCCGGAACGGCTACCGATCACGCGCGACGCCGGGATATTCACGAGGTCGAAGATCTCGCCGAGGTTGACGCCGAAACCTTCCCGGCGCTGGCCGACGAACAGGCGACCCGGCACCGCGCAATCGGGTATCGATACGGCGTACCTGTGGCTGGCCGCGTACGCCGCATAGTCCGGGATCGACTTGGTGCCGATGTTGTCGACCGGTTTGGCGAATTCGGTGGCGTTGTCACTCGTGTTGCGCAGCAGCGCACCGACCGCCGTCGGCGTGCGCGGGCCGCGGATCTGGCTCACGGTGAACAGTTCGGCGTCATTGCGCGCGGAAGAATCCATCGCGTTGATCGGGCCGGCGTTGCGCAGCGGTATCGCCACGGTCTGGCCGCCGACCTGCAGCGCGATGTTCTTGAGGTCGTAGCGGAACTTGAAGCGATAGGTCAGATCTTCACGGGCATCGCCATTGTTGTCGATGTGGATTTCATAGAGGCCGTCGGGATCCATCGTGAAGTAGTTCGGGCCACCGTAGGCATCCTGCAGCGGGATGTAATTCGCGATGATGGTCACGAAGTCGCTGCGGCCCGGCTCGTAGCTGCGAAACACGTACAGATCAGTTCCGTCCATTTTTGGATATTGCGTGATCGTCGGTGCTTCGCGATGGCTCGATGCGTGCGCGGCCGGCGCTAAGGCGCCCAGGCCGGCAATCGCTGCGACAGCGAGCGCGAGGGTGGTGGAGCGAAAAGCTGCGTAGTGCTTCATGTCACACTCCTTGGTGAAGCGGTGGTGCTGGAATTTGCGGGGAAATGCCGCTGCCGGTCCTCGCCGGCAGGGCCGCAACGGCGGCACGTGGATGTACGGTGGACGACCCGCCGCGGATGCAAAAGAAATGCATCATCGTCTTTTTCACATGTACATCACGTCAGGCCGGATTTGCACTCAGAACGTGCCACGCAACGTCACGCGGAATTGGCGCGGCTCGATCGGATGGAAATGGATGTCGGCGACGGGCCCGATTTCGCCGGGCAGCTGCGATTCGTAGAAATACGTGATGTCATTGCTGCCGCTGTCGAACACGTTCAGTCCTTCGAGCGACAGCGAGAACGCGTCGGACAGCCGATAGCCGGCCTCGGCATTGACCACCGTGGTCGAGCGCGAGCGCGCGCTGCCGTCCTCGATCAGCGGAGCCGGTCCGAGGAAGCGGCCGCGCATGCCGCCGGACCAGCGACCCGAACCACTCCATTGCACGCCGAGCGACGCTGTGCGCTCGATCGCATTCGGTACGCGCGTGCCCGCGGGATTTGCGGCGCTGAAGCGCACGTACGAGCGCGAGTAGTCCGCGTCGACGATCCAGTTGTCCGCAGGCTGGTAATAGGCCGACATCTCCACGCCGTGGCGCGTTGCCGGGAAGCTGGGTTCGGTCGTGCCGCCGTCGCCGGCGAAGACCAGCTCCGAACCGATGTCGAGGCGCCAGGCGGCCACTGACAGCGCCAGCCGCGGTGTCGGTTTGCTGCGCAGGCCGAGTTCATAGCCGGTCGTCGGCACCAGCAGCCGTTGCGCTTCGGCTGCCTGGGTCGGATCGTTCGGATCGACGCGCAGCGTGCTGCCGCGCGCATCGTTGGAATGGAAGCCGCGTCCGCCGTTGAGGAATAGCTCGGTCGTGCGCCATGGCCCGAATACCAGGCTGAGCTTCGGACTCGCGCGACGGTCGGACGCATTGCCGGAATTCACCGCGATGCTGCTGTCGACGTCGGCGCGATACGCGTCGTAGCGCAGGCCGGCCACGCTGCGGAACCACGGATTCCAGCGCGCCGACCAGCTGACGAACAGGCCTGCCGAGCCTTCGCCGACGCTGTCCTCTCGTACCGTGGAGAACCGCTGCCGTGCCTGGGTGTGATAGAGGCCGACCGTGCCGATGTCGTCGTAGCGCGTATCGGCTCCGACAGCGAGTTCCTGTTCTACTTCGCCGCGTTTCCACTGTTGTACATATTTTGCCGTGCCACCGTAGTAGTTGCGCACGTCGCGCTGCTCGAACTCGTCGCCGCGCAGCGGATCATCGAGGAAATAGGTGAAGTTGGAAAACAGCCGCAAGTCGTAGCGCACGGCGTACGCGTTCAGCAGCAGCTGTCCCGTGGCGAGGGGCGCGTGATAGCGCACCGAAGCGGTATAGCGCGAGGTATCGCCGCCGAGATCCGGATCGATCTGGTCGAACGCATCGATGCGCCCCTGCGTCACGGCGCGCTGTGGGATCTGGTCGGAGGCATCCCAGCGACTGTCATAGGCTGCGACGTTGAACTGCAGGCCGCGCTCGTCGTCGCCGCGGCGATGCCGCAGCAGCAGCGACGCCTTGCGTGCGTCTTGCGGCTTCTTCCAGGGGCCGTCGTAGACACCGAGATCGACTGCGCCGATCCAGCTGCCGCCGGCACCGTCGCCGGATGCGGCGAGCAGGCTGCGGCCGTAGCCATTCTCGCCACCACTGAGCAGGTAGAAATCGTCGTCGAGGCGGTCCTTGTAGCGGATGCGCACGGCACCGGCCGAGGAAAAGTCGCCGTCTTCGGCGTAGTAGGGGCCTTTGCGGTATTCGATCGTATCGATCAGTTCCGGAATCAGGGCGTTGAGGTCGTTGTAGCCCTGGCCATGGCCGTGCGTGCGCAGGTTGTTCGGCACACCGTCCACCGAGGTCGACAGGTCAGTGCCGTGATCTAGATTGAAGCCGCGCAGGAAATACTGGTTCGCCTTGCCGTCGCCACTGTGCTGCGTCGCGATGAGGCCGGGCACGACTTCGAGTACTTCGGCCGGGCGCGACAGTGGGCGGTTCCCGATCTGCTCACTGGTGACGAGGCCGGCCGACGCGGCGTCGGCCTGGGCGAGTGCGTCGGGTTCCACCGTTTCGGCGACATGGATGGCACCGAGCTGGACAGCCGGCAGTCCGCCGGCGAAGACGTTCGCGACCGGAGCGAGCAGTAGCGCCACGCCGGTGAGGTACCGATCGATGCTTCGGCGCATGAGCTACTCCCCGGCCTCTGGTCGAGGGGCGATACGCGCAGAAGCGGCGAACAGATGCAGCGGCGTGCAAAATCTGCTCGAGGCAGCGAGGTCGATCGCTGAAGGGCCCTACTGTTCAACTGCACTGCCCTGACGCTGTTTCCTCAGATGGCGGCTGCGCAAGCTCACTGTTCCGCCCGTACAAACCGCAGTCAAAACTGTAGAAATGAATTTTGCTTGCACAGTGAACGAGTCTCCCATGTGCGAATCGCCGAGGTAGACTCGGTGCCGTGGCAATCGCGTGATTGTGCATTGCCACGACGGGGAGACAGCAGCAGCTTGCGCGGGTGCCGAAGCCGACGCGCGGTGTTGACGGGGGGCGGCGTGACGGTGAACCTGAAAGTGGCGCGCTCTACGTGCCTGGCCGCGGCAGTGTCGCGTCTGCCTCGCGTACGAACTATGGTCGTCGGCGCCGTCGGGGTCATTGCCGTACTGGTCACCGGTTGCGTCGCGCTTCCGGGCCTGAGACGGCCGGACATTGCGACATTCTCCGAGCGGTTCACGCTGCCTCCCGCGAACGATGCCAGTTCTGTACGCGTCCGCTTTGGTGGTGTTTCGACGCTGCTTTTCGAGGTGGATGGCGCGCCTGCGCTGATGACCGATGGATTCTTTTCGCGCCCCGGACTGGGCGCCATCCTCACTGCCAAGATTGGTCCGGACGCGGCCGCCATCAGCTACGGACTTGGGCAAATGGATGTGGAGGCGGTACCGCTGATCGTACCGCTGCATGCCCACTACGACCACGCCATGGACGCGCCATGGGTCGCGCTGAAGACAGGCGCGCGTCTGCTCGGCGACGCGTCCATTCGTAACATCGCGCGGGGATCGCCGTTGGCGGAGACGCGCGTTGACACCGTCACACCCGGAAAGCCGGTGGTCTTCGGCGAATGGACATTGACCTTCATTCCGGCCGAACACGCGCCGACACGCTTTCGCCTTCCTGGTGAGATCACCAAAGCGCTGCGCCCCCCGGCACGTGTATCCGAATGGCGCGAGGGCCAGCCCTGGACCTTGTTCGTCGAGCATGCGCCCGGGACGCACCGCGCGAAATCGTTTCTGGTGCACGCGAGCGCTGGATATCGCCCGGGAGAGATCGCGCGGGCACTGGCCGGACGCTGCGTCGACATCGTCTTTCTTGGTGTCGGCGGCGCGGGCCACCAGCGATCGTCAGAGCGCGAACGACTCTGGACGGAAACGGTTCGCGCGGCGAATGCGTCGCGCGTGATCCTGATCCACTGGGATGATCTCTTCCAGGGCCTCGACCAGCCACTCCGGCCAATGTCGTATGTGACCGACAACTTCGCCCGAACGATCGAGCATTTCGAACGGTTGGCGGCTGCCGACGGACGCGACCTGCGGCTACCGCCGGTGTTCGATCTGTTCGATCCCTATTCGGACCTGCCGGCGCAGCGAGAGCCGTGCTACGGATCAACGCTGACGGGAGCTCACCGTGACTGACGAAAAGCGAAGAAATGTCGATGCATTGCTTTGGGTCGAGGAAGTTCTCAAGGAGAAGAAGAACCGCCTGAATCTCAAGTCCGCCCTGGCGCCTCCGGCCGTAGCCCATGGAGCGCTGTGCCTCGACAGGTGCCCGGCGAGGTGAGAGGAGAGTTGTTTCGACGACAGTGTGTCTGGAGTGCCGCCATCGTGAACCCGACGGCCGTCTCGTGACGGTTGCAGGATGCACTGGGCGAACGGGGTCAGCTCAACTCGCGATACAGAGACTGCCTGCGGAGGTGATCAGCAATGGCCTACGGCAAGACGGTCGGACCCACGTGCGGAACCAGCCAACAGACGGAAATCGACCAGGGGACACGGATTCCCCTGGCATCGCCCGTACCCGGGGCAAATGCCAAATCTGGCGGCAAGGAAAGGGTGCTTGGTACCTGCGAGCTGGTACTCACCCGAACGACCTTCTCCAAGAAAAGCACGATGGGCGAGCTGAGTCACCGCGGCTGCCGCCTCTTCTACACTCTGGAAGACGTGGAGCGGGAAAAAAAGATCTACGGCAAGACGGCGATTCCGTTGGGTACGTACGACATAAAGCTCGCGCGCTCGCCGCGATTCGACAGGGTCCTGCCGCTGCTGCTAAACGTCCCAAACTTTACACACGTACTGATACACAACGGGAGCTACGCTGAAAATACTGACGGCTGCATCCTGGTTGGCAACACGAAGGGCGACGACTTCCTGGGCGGGAGTCGCAAAGCGGTAGATGCGTTGATGAAGTTCCTTCAGCCCTATGCCTCCGCGTCAGCGGGGATCCGGATACGCGTTCAGCATGGGAAGGGAGCGCAGGCTTCGGACAAGTGAGGGATGGGGGAGGCGACAGGGCGGGGTCGAGATTGGGCCGGTTCTGCTTCTTGAGGTGGCATTCGACGAAGGTGGCCTGATTCCGTTGATCGGGCGGAGCGGCACACGGCCGCGACCCCGGAACCGCCTGCGACCCCGCGGACCTGCCTCGCTCAGTACGCGATTCGCCGCCTCAACGAGCCTGCCTTTCTTACCCGCGTTCTACTGCGGTGGCTGTGGAGACGCCGTCCTGATGCGCGCCGCGGACTTCATTGACGGCGAAGGCGTAGCCGACACTATGTCGAGCCGACACGAGAGAGCAGCGCGCGTCAGGGCGAGTGTATCGGCGGCCGCAGTAGAACGGAGCTGAGAAATGTGGGCTAACGCCTCAGCCTGCGCCCGACCCAGATCATTGCTTCAATCTCACGTGCTATGCCGCGAGCCTGCGTGAGACCGTATTTTTGTTCTGCGTCGTCGCTCTGGCCGTTTCTGCCGCGCTCGTTGACCTGCTCGAAAACGCCTTCCTGTTCGCCGGGGAGCCGGTGAACGACATCGCTGCACTGACCACGCCGAAGTTCACGCTGCTTTACCTCTCAGCTTGTGCCGCGGCTGTCTTGTTGCTGGTTGGTCCCGTCTGGCGGGTTCCTGACACGGGTGACAACGGATTGGCCAAGGACAAGAATTCAACGAATGACGCGAGATCGGAAGATGGGACGCCCGTCGCAGGCGTGAGGGAATCCTGAAAGGCTTCGTGGGAAGCGATCGGTTCCCGACCCATCGTCAGAATAGCTGTGGTTCGAGCAGGGCGCGTACCGGCGCGAAGCTGCGCCGGTGGTGTTCGCAGGGGCCGAGTCGCGTCAGGCAGTCGAGGTGTTCGGGCGTGGGATAGCCCTTGTGGCGCGCGAAGCCGTAACCGGGGTGCAGCGCGTCGAGCGCGGTCATCAGGCGATCACGCGCGACCTTGGCCAGAATCGACGCGGCGCTGATGGACGGTTCGCTGGCATCGCCGCCGATCACGGCGCGCGCCGGGCAGCACAGCTGTTTCGGCAGGCGGTTGCCGTCGATCAGGGCGAGCTGCGGCAGCAGCGCGAGCGCGGCCAGCGCCGAGCTCATGCCATACATGGTGGCGTGGAAGATGTTGAGGCGGTCGATGTCCGACACGCTGACCTCGATGACGCTGTAGGCCAGGGCGCGTTCGCGGATGCGCGGTTCCAGCACGCCACGGCGTTCTTCGCTGAGGTACTTGGAATCGTCGAGGCCGCGGATCGGCCGCGCCGGATCGAGGATCACGGCAGCGACGACGACTGGTCCGGCGAGCGGCCCGCGGCCGGCTTCGTCGACGCCGGCCACGAGCGTGCCGGGGGCAAGATCGGTGACGGTACGGCGTCTGCGCATCGCTAGTCCTTCAGCGCGCCGAGCTGGCCGTAGACGTAGTCGTGGTACGAATCGAGCAATGTGGGGTCCGGGCAGTCGAAATAGCGGCCCTGGCAACGGTCGCGCAGGAGCGCGTTGGCCTCGTAGAAATCGTCCTTGCGCAGGTCGGCCACGTCGAGCAGCAGCGAACCGAGGTAGATGATGTCGAGTACGTCAAAATCCACTTTCTTGCGTAAGGGAAAGTTGGACTTGAGCATGTAGTAGGTGACCTTGGTCGGGTCGGCGACGCCCTTTGGCACGCGCTTGGCCAGCGCGTTGATCGCGCCGTCGAAGGAGGGCTGGTGGTCGCCGAAGTGCATCAGCACGGTGCGGCGCTCGGTCGCGAATACCTTCTGCTCCAGTTCCGACATCGCCTGCTCGGACTGCTCCAGGCGCGACAGGTAGTTGCCGAGGTTGAGGTTGAGCCAGGCGTCGAGCTGCTTGGGGAACAGCGGCTTGTTGTAGGGCGAAGGCAGCTGGCCCAGTGGCGTCATGTGCGGGCCATGCTGGTGCAGGGTCAGCATGAATACGAACAGCGGCACGCCGGGATGATCGCGACGCTCGGCGGCGACCACGCGGTCGAATACCTTGAGCAGATCGAAATCGGTGGAGTCCCAACCCAGGCCGTGGTCGCTGCCGTCGTAGAACTCGTCGAAGCCGTAGAAATTGTAGGCGTTGCGCGCGTTGATGAAGCTGCCCGACATCGGATAGATGACGAGCGTGCGGTAACCGTTTTCCTTCATCACGCGCGGCAGGCTGTAGGCCACGCGCGGCGCGAGATTGAAGGGCGCGTACAAGCCGGCGTTGCCGAACAGGACATGCGCCATGCTGGTCAGGAATGCGAACTCGCTGGTCCAGGTGCCGCCGCCCCAGGTGTGCACCTGCAGGTAGCCGTGGGCGCGCGTGCGCTTGTCGTCCTGGAACAGCTTGTTCTTGCACAGCGGCAGCTTGCAGACGCTGAGCATGGTCGGGTCGAACGTGCTCTCTTCGAGTACGACGACGATGTCAGGACGCTGGCGTGGATCGCCGCCCGTCGCGACCCGCTCGTTCCAGACCTGCCTGGCCGCGGCGCCGGCGACGAGCTTGGGCATTTCGATCTGGGTGGAATGGAACGAGATGAAGAAATCGGTGAGGTAGCTCTTGTCGTTCATCGCGGCCCACATGCCCTTGCCATAGACCGAGGCGAACGGGCCTTGCGGTGACAGCGCCTGCAGCAGTGCGTACAGGCAGAGCGCGCCGGCGAGCGCGAGGGCGGCGCGGCGGCGCAGCGGCGTCGACTGCGGCAGCACGCGCGGACGGTCGATGCGCCAGATGCCGAACAGGCTCAGCGGCAGCATGACCAGGCTGACGAAGCTCGCGATCAGCAGGATCGGATAGCGCAGGATCACTTCGACTGTGTCGGCGTTGGCGAAATAGAACAGGTCCGGCGCCAGCAGCGGCGTGGTCAGATAGACGACCTTGAGCACACTGCTGGTCAGCAGCACCGAGAACAGCGCCGCGGCCGTGATCAGGCTGAAGGCGACGCGCCGCGTCAGGCAGATCAGCAGCAGGCAGAAGCTGCCGCTGAGTACCGTCGTGAATATGCGTTCTTCGGGCGTGCCTTCGCTCAGCGGCCCGTAAAGCATCATCGCCGCGTAGGCCAGCACCGCGAGCAGATACAGCAGCAGGCTGCGGCGGTCGAGCATGGGGAGAAGTCGCATCACGGGGACGGACCGGTGGAAGTGGCGCGCATGGTGCGGTCGCGACCAGGGCCGGTCAATGGTGCTCGCTGCGGCGCGTTCAGGCGCTGCCGCCTTCGACGAGTTCGCTGATCGCGGCGGCTGCGCCGCGATCGGCGTCGCCGATCAGCAGGCGGTGCAGGCGCTCGAACTCGGCGACCAGCGCAACGCGCGCCGGGCTGTCGGCGTAGAGCGCCAGCAGGGCATCGGCCAGCGCCGGTGGCGTGCAGGCGTCCTGCAGGATTTCCGGTACGAGGTCGCGCCCGGCCAGCACGTTCGGCAGCGAGTAGCGCGTCGTGCGCATGAGCTTGAACCAGGTCACGATCGCGTAGGTCACCGCGGCCACTTTATAGGCGACGACCATCGGCCGTTTGGCGAGCATCGTCTCGAGCGCCGCTGTGCCCGAGGCGACCAGCACGATATCGGCCGCGAGCAGGCATTCGTGCGCGTGGCCGTCGACGAGCTGCACGCTCGCGGCCAGATCCAGGCCCAGGCCGTCGGCGATCTGCTCGAACGCGGCGCGACAGGCGGGCGTGGCCATTGGCACGACGACCTGCAGTTCCGGAATGGCCTGGCGGCAGCGCCGCGCGGCCTGCAGGAAATCCGCGCCGAGGCGGCGGATCTCGCCGAGCCGGCTGCCCGGCAACAGCGCGAGCACCGGCGCGTCGGTGGAAAGCTGCAGCAAAGCGCGCGCGGGCGCACGATCGCTGACCAGCGCAAAGCGGTCGGCCAGCGGATGACCGACGAAGCGTGCATCGACGCCGTGGCGCGCGTAGATCGGCGGCTCCATCGGGAACAGGCACAGCACGAGATCGGCGCTGCGGCCGATCTTCGCGGCGCGCTGTTCGCGCCAGGCCCAGACCGACGGACTGACGTAGTGCACCGTACGCAGGCCTCGGGCCTTGAGCTTGCGTTCCAGCGGCAGGTTGAAGTCGGGGGCATCGATGCCGATGAAGGCGTCGGGTCGCAGCGCGCTCACACGGCGCAGCACGTCGGCGCGGATGCGCAGCAGCTGAGGCAGGTGCCGCAGCACTTCGACCAGGCCCATGACAGCAAGCTTCTCGGCGGGATACCAGGCCTGGAGTCCCGCCGCGACCATGCGCGCGCCGCCGATGCCGACGAAGCGGGCATCGGGATAACGTGCGCGCAGCGCCACGATCAGGCCGGCGCCGAGCTGGTCGCCTGAAGCCTCGCCCGCGACGAGGGCGAACGTGCGAGGTTCGGTGGATTGCGAAAGAACCGGCGGCGGTTGCGCCGGAGCCGGACTACGCGCTTCCTGCTGCGCCATGGTCGCGGCCTTTCAGCGCACCAGCGATCGCTGACTGCGGTCGATGAAGTCCAGCATGAGCTTGACGTCGGGTGCGTCGGACGAGACGCGCGCCAGCTCCTCGCGCGCCTCGGCCAGCGGCAGCCCGGACTTGTACAGCGTCTTGTAGGCGCGGCGGATCGACAGAATGCGTTCGCTGCCGAAGCCGCGGCGCTTGAGGCCTTCGCTGTTGATGCCCTTGGGTTCGGCGAAGCTGCCGGCCACGGTCACGTAGGGCGGCACGTCGCGGTTGATGATGGAACCCATCGAGGTGAACGCATGCGCGCCGACCTGGCAGAACTGGTGCACGAGGGTGAAGCCGCCGAGGATGACCCAGTCGTCCACCGTCACATGCCCGGCGAGCGACGCGGCGTTGGCGAAGATCACGTTGTTGCCGACGATGCAGTCGTGGGCCAGGTGCACGTAGGCCATGAGCCAGTTGTCGTTGCCGATACGCGTGACGCCGCCGCCGTCGTCGGTGCCGCGGTTGAAGGTGACGAACTCACGGATCACGTTGCGGTCGCCGATTTCCAGCAACGAGCGCTCGCCGTGGAATTTCTTGTCCTGCGGCGCCGCGCCGATCGAGGCGAACTGCCAGATCTTGTTCTCGCGGCCGATTCGTGTCGGCCCTTCGATGACGACGTGCGGGCCGATCCAGGTGTCGTCGCCGATCACGACGTCAGCGCCGATGACCGAATACGCGCCGATACTGACGTTGGACCCCAGGCGTGCAGCAGGGTCGATCACAGCGGTTGGGTGGATCATCAGTCGTTACGCTCCGCGCACAACAGTTCCGCTTCAGCGACCGTCTTGCCCGCGACGACCGCGCGGCAGACGAACTGGCCCATGCGGCGGATCATGCGCTTCTGCTCGACTTCGAGCACGAGCTGGTCGCCCGGCCCGACGATGCTGGAGAAGCGGGCCTTGTCCACCTTGACGAGATAGAACAGCGAACTGGCACTCGGCGCTTCGGCGTTGGTCAGCTGCACGAGCAGGCCTGATGCCTGCGCCAGTGCCTCGATGATGAGCACGCCCGGCATGACCGGATGGCCCGGGAAGTGGCCCTGGAAGAACGGTTCGTTGATGGTCACATTCTTCAGCGCGGTCAGGCGCCTGCCCGATTCGAAATGGGTGACGCGGTCGACCAGCAGGAAAGGGTAGCGGTGTGGCAGCAGGTCAAAGATGCGACCAACGTCCAGCGGCAAGGAAAGGCTGGCGTTCGAACCGTTCATGGAGCGGAATCCTTTTCTAGGGCTTTCAGACGACGCGCCAATTCGTCCAGATGGCGGAATCGCGCAGCATTGCGCCGCCACTGGCGATTCTCCTGGATGGGCGTACCCGAGGAGTATTCGCCGGCGGCGGTGAGGGAATGGGTGACCAGGCTCATCGCTGTCACGGTGACCCGGTCGGCGATGCTCAAGTGGCCTAGGATACCGGCAGCGCCGCCGATCAGACAGTAGCGGCCGATGCGCGCGCTGCCGGCGACGGCCGAGCAGCCGGCCATGGCCGTATGCGCGCCGATGAAGACGTTGTGGGCGATCTGGATCTGGTTGTCGAGACGCACGTCCTCCTCGAGCACGGTGTCTTCCAGTGCGCCGCGGTCGATGGTGCAGTTCGCGCCGATTTCGCAGTCGTCGCCGATGCGCACGCCGCCGAGTTGCGGCACCTTGATCCAGTGGTCGCGCTCGAACGCGAGACCGAAGCCGTCGGAGCCGATCACGGCGCCCGGATGCACGAGCACGCGCTTGCCCAGACGTACGCGCATGACCAGGGTGACGCGCGCGACGAGGCGCGAGTCGGCGCCGATCACACAGTCCGGACCGATCACGCAGCCGGGGCCGATCACGGCGCCCTGCTCGATGACGGCACCGGCCTCGATCACGCAGAGCGGTCCGATGCTGGCGCCCGGTGCGATCGTCGCGCCCGCGTCGACGACTGCGCTGGGATGGATGCCGGCCGCGGCGGCCGGCTGCGCCTCGAACAGCGCGGCGATCTGCGCGTAGGCGACGTATGGGTCACGCGCGATCAGCGCAGTGCCGCTGCGCAACGGGGCGTCGTCGGCCCGCAGCACGATCACGCCCGCGCGCGAGCCCTGCATCTGCGCACGGTATTGCGGATTGGAAAGAAAGCTCAGTTGCCCGGCATCGGCCAGCGCGAGCGTGGCGACGCCGGCAACCGGCTGGTCCGGATCGCCGCGCAGTTCCAGCGCAAAGCGCTCGGCCAGATCGCCGGCGCGCCATTGCGGCGCCATAGCGTTCACGGCGTGGCCTGTCGGGTCTGGAATTCGCGCCGCAGGCGCTCGAGCACCCGGTCGGTGATGTCGATGCGCGGGTCGGCGAACACCACCGGGCTCGGCACGACCAGGTCCAGACCCTGCTCGCGCGCGTAGTCGACCACGGTGTTGTTGATTTCCTGCCAGCTCTTGTCGAGTTCCTGGTCGCTGCGGCTCTTGAGTTCACCGCGCAGTTCGTCGCGCGTGCGCTTGACGCTGCGCTCCAGCGCGTCGATTTCACGTTTTCTGATGTCCGCGTCGGGCTTGCTCAGCAGTGCGCCGTCACGCTCGAAGACGCGCTTGATCTCGGCGAGGCGGGTTTCTTCCTGTTTGAGCGCCGTATCGCGCGTGGCGAACTCGCGCTGCAGCCGTTCGCGGCCGGCCTGGACCTGCGGGGCGTTGTCCAGCAGACGCTTCATGTCGACGTAGCCGAGCTTGCTCTGGGCCTGCACCGCGAGCGGCAGCAGGGCAAGAGCAAACGCTAGTCGACGTGCTGCGGTTGCGTGCTGGCCCACGCGTATCCTCCCTCGTTCGGTCGCCGCGGCGGAAAGGCTGGTTCCGCCGTCGGTGCGATGATGCCAGTTTCGATCAGAACTGGGTGCCGAACGAGAACTGGATCGACTCGGTCTTGTCGCCGTCCTTCTTGCGGATCGGACGCGCCAGATTGATCGTGATCGGGCCGACCGGCGCCTGCCACTGCAGGGCCAGGCCGGTCGAGGCACGCAGTTCGCCCGCGCTGAAATCGCCGAAGGATTTGTACACGTTGCCCACGTCGAGGAAGGCTGAGATGCGCACCGAATCGCTGTCCTTGGCGAACGGGGTGGGCAGGATCAGTTCGGCCGTGCCGAGTACCTTGAACGCGCCGCCGAGCGGCTGGCAATAGTCGCTGAGCAGGCTCACGCGCTCGCACGGGCCGAGCGTGTTGTCCTCGAAGCCGCGCACGTCGCGCACGCCGCCGGCGTAGAAGTTCTCGAAGAACGGCAGGCCGCCGATCTTCAGCGGAATCTTCTCCGTGGAATTCGGATCGAAGCGGCCGGTCGCGTCGCGGTAGGAATCGCCGTAGCCGAGGTTGCCCGACAGCAGGAACGTGAACTTGTCGCTGAGCGGGAAGTAATGCACGCCCTGGTAGTACAGCTTGTAGTACTCCAGCGTCGAGCCGGGCAGCGCGATTTCCGCCGACAGCGACTGCAGGCCGCCGCGCGTCGGGGTGAAGTATTTGTTGCGCGTGTCGTGCGCCCAGGATGCGGTCAGGTTCCAGGTATGGATCGTGCGGCGATCAAGATCCGTGATGTAGCGGATGATGTTCGGCGGCGTGAAGCCCTCGAAGGTATTGATCTCGGTCTTGTTGACACCGAGCTGCAGCTGCACCGAATCGGTCTCTCCGACCGGGATGCCGACGAAGGTCGAGAACGCGGCCGTGTCGGTGGAGTAGTTCGCGATGTTGGCCTCGCTCTGGTCGAGGTTGCGCACGCTCGCGTTGTAGCCCAGGGCGATGCCCGAGTCGTTGAGGTAGGGCTGGGCGTAGCTGATGTCGTAGCGCTTGAGGTAGGAGCTCTTCTGCACCGTCATCGCGATGCGGTCGCCGGTGCCGAGGAAGTTGTTCTGCGAGATCGACACGCTCGCGATGAGCTTCTGAACCTGCGAATAGCCCAGGCCGAACAGCAGGCTGCCGGAGGGTTGTTCCTCGACCGTGACCAGCATGTCGACCTGGTCTTCGCTGCCGGCGACCTTGGGTGTCTCGATCTCGACGGTCTTGAAGTAGCCCAGGCGCTGCAGGCGCACCTTGGAACGGTCGATCGCGGCCTGCGAATACCACGAGCCTTCGAGCTGGCGCATCTCGCGGCGCAGCACCTCGTCCTCGGTACGCACGTTGCCCTTGAAGGTGATGCGGTTGACGTACACGCGCTTGCCCGGCTCGATGTAGAAGGTGACTTCCACCGTGCGGCCTGCCTTGTCGGTCTTGGGCACCGGCGTCACTTCGGCGAAGGCATAGCCGATGTTGGACAGTACCGCGCTCATGGCCTTGGCGCTCTGCTCGAGCTTGCGCCGCGAGAAGGTCTCGCCGGCCTGGGTCTTGAGCAGCTTGCGCAGGCTTTCTTCCGGCAGGATCAGCTCACCGAGCAGCTTGATGTCGCTGATCGTATACATCTCGCCTTCCTGCACATTGGCGCTGACGTAGATGTTGCGCTTGTCCGGGCTGATCGAGACTTCGGTCGATTCGACGTTGAAGTCCGCATAGCCGCGATCGAGATAGTACGAGGCCAGTTTTTCGAGATCGCCGGACAGCTTCTCGCGCGAATACTGGTCGTCCTTGGCATACCAGGACTTCCAGTTCGTGGTGTCGGACTCGAATTCGCTGCGGATTTCCTTGTCGCTGAAGACCGAATTGCCGACCACGTTGATGTGCTTGATCTTGGACGCCTTGCCCTCGGCGATCACGATGTTGATGTCGACGCGGTTGCGGTCGAGATTCGTGACCTTGGGCGTGATCGTGACGTTGTACTTGCCGCGATTGTGGTACTGGCGGGTCAGTTCCTGCTGCACGCGGTCGAGCTGGAGGCGGTCGAAGGTCTCGCCTTCTTCCAGGCCGATGCCCTTGAGGCCTTTGCGCAGTTCTTCCTCTTTGAGCTCCTTGTTGCCCTTGAGGGTGATCTTGGAGATCGCCGGGCGTTCCAGCACGGTGACGACGAGGATGTCGCCCTGGCGCGTGAGCTTCACGTCGTTGAAGAAGCCGGTCTTGAACAGGGCGCGGATCGCTTTTTCCGCCGAGTCGGCGGTCATGCGGTCGCCTTTCTCGACCGGCAGGTAGGTGAATACCGTGCCGGGCGCGATGCGCTGCAGACCATCGATGCGGATTTCCGAGACGACGAAGGACTCGAACGCGTGGGCCTCGGCGGCGAGGCAGGCAAGCAACAGCAGGGCGGCGATACGCTTCATCGTCAATCCGTCAGGGTTTTCTTATAGGCGGCGGGCGCTTGCCGCAGTTTTTTGGTGGTGAACCGGGGCCGTGGACTACGACAGGATCCGGTGCACGATGTCGTTGTAGAACGCCAGTCCCATGAGGGCGACCAGCAGGAGCAGACCGGCGTACTGGCCGGCGATCAGCGCTTTCTCGCTGAGCGGACTGCCCTTGATCGACTCAATAAGGTAATACACGAGGTGACCGCCGTCCAAGATCGGGATCGGCAGCAGGTTCATGATGCACAGGCTCAGGGAGATCAGGGCGAGGAAATAGCAGAACCAGGCGACGCCGCGCTGGGCCGAGTCGTTGGCCACTGCGGCGATCGTGATCGGGCCGGAGATGTTCTGCAGCGAGGCCTTGCCGTTGAGCATGCGGCCGAGCATTTCCAGGGTTTTGGTCGTCAGGTTGCCGGTTTCGCGAAATGCCGCCGGAATGGCCGCGAGCGGGCCGTAGCGCAGCAGGGCGTCGTAGGCGGGTTCGACGAACTTCGGCTTGATGCCCACGCGCCAGACGGGCTTGCCCGCATCGTCGCGTTCCTCGCGCGGCGTGATCGACAGCGCCAGCGGCTTGCCGTCGCGCTCCACGTTCAGGGCCAGCGCCTTGCCCGCAGCCGAGCTGGATTGAATCGTATTGACGAGCACTTCCCAGTCGCTGATGGGCTTGCCGTCGAGGCTGACGAGGCGATCGTCGACGGCGAGGCCGGCGGTTTCCGCCGCGCTGCCCTTGCTCACTTCGCCGACCAGTGGCTGGCCGGGCAAGGCGAACTTCGGCGTCAGCCCCATGGCGCGCCAGGCGGCCAGGTCTTCCTTGTCGGCGGGGATCTGGGTCAGGTCGAGCTGGCGCGTAGCGGTCCTGCCGTCGGCGCCGGTGACGCGGATGTCGATGCTGCGCCGGTCCAGCGCGTGGCCCAGCAGAACGAGGTTGGCATCGGTCCAGTTGCTGACCGGTTCGCCTGCGATGGCGTCGATGCGATCCCCGGGAACGAAGCCAGCAGCGGCCGCCAGCGTCTCGACGCGACCGATCACGGGCTGGTAGTCCGGCTTGCCGATCACGAACATCGCCCACAGCGCGAACACGGTGAAGATGAGGTTGAACGCGGGGCCGGCGGCGACGATGAGCATGCGCTGCCAGATCGGCTTGGCGGTGAAATCGCCGCCGCGCTCGGCCGGGCTGACCTCGACCTCGCGCGAATCGAGGAACTTGACGTAGCCGCCGAGCGGAATCGCCGAGAGGCAGTATTCGGTGCCGTCCTTGCCGACGCGCGTCCACAGCGGCTTGCCGAACCCGATCGAAAAACGCAATACGGTGACCCCGAACCGGCGCGCGACCCAGTAGTGGCCGAACTCATGGAATGTGACCAGCAGTCCAAGCGTGACGGCCAACCACCAGATCGATCCGAGGAAATTGCTCATGCGGGGCTCAACAGTGCAGGCGGCGCATCATACGTTGCGCGGTAGCCCGGGCGGTTAAGTCCGTCTGAATGAGTTGGGCCAGGTTGGCCACGGGTTCAGGCGGAATCTTTTCCAGGCAGGCTTCGATGACTTCGCTGATCGCGAGGAAGGGCAGCTGTCCGTCAAGGAACGCCGCGACCGCCACTTCGTTGGCCGCATTCAGGACGGCCGGCGCCGTGCCGCCGCAGCGCAGCGCCGCGTAGGCCAGGCCCAGGCAGCGGAAGGTGTCGAGGTCCGGCGGCTGGAAATCCAGGCGCGCGAGCGCGACCAGGTCCAGTGGCCTGACCCCGGCCTCGATCCGCTCGGGCCAGGCCAGGCCATAGGCCAGGGCCGTGCGCATGTCGGGATGGCCGAGCTGCGCCAGCACCGAGCCGTCGGCGTATTCGACCAGCGAATGGACGATGCTCTGCGGATGGACCACGACCTCGATACGGTCCGGTGCGGCGTCGAACAGGAAATGCGCCTCGATGACTTCGAGCCCCTTGTTCATGAGGCTGGCGGAGTCGACCGAGATCTTGCGGCCCATGCGCCAGTTCGGGTGGGCGACGGCCTGTTCCGGCGTGATCGCGGCCAGTTCGCCGCGCGTCCGGCCACGGAACGGACCGCCCGACGCGGTCAGGATCAGCTTGCGCACGCCCGTTTCGGCGAGGCCGGCACGACGCGTCGCGGCCGCCGCGGGCAACGCCTGAAACAGCGCGTTGTGCTCCGAATCCACCGGCAGCAGCTCGCCGCCGCCTTCGCGCAGGGCCGCGAGCAGCAGCGGCCCGGCCATGACGATGGCCTCCTTGTTCGCGAGCAGCAGGCGCTTGCCGGCGCGCGCGGCGGCCAGGGTCGACTCCAGCCCCGCAGCACCGACGATCGCGGCGACCACCGTATCGCAGAGGCTGGAGGCGGCCGCTCCGGTGAGCGCCTCGGCGCCGCTGGCCACGCGTGTTGGCAGGCCGGCGCGCTGCACGCGCGCACGCAGGTCGGCCTCGAGCGTCGGGTCGGCGATCACGGCGAGGTCCGGCACGAAGCGCTCGCACAGCACGGCCAGGGCCTCGCTGCTGCGGTGCGCCGCGAGCACGCTGGCGCGGAAGCGCTGTGGATGGCGCGCGATCACATCCAGCGCGCTGGTCCCGATCGAGCCCGTCGCGCCGAGTACGGCGATGTTCCTCATGCGCGCAGCAGGGCGAGCCCGGCCGCCCAGACCGGCAGCGCCGCGAATACGCTGTCGAGCCGGTCGAACATGCCGCCGTGGCCGGGGAACAGGTCGCCCGAATCCTTCACGCTGGCATGTCGCTTGATCAGGCTCTCGAACAGGTCGCCGACGATGGAGGCGAGCACGGTCAGCATCGCGAGCAGGAAGATGCCGGCCAGGGCCAGACCGCGCAGGCCGAGCAACCAGGCGCCGATCACGCCGACCGCGGCCGAGGCGGCGAGTGCGCCGTAGACGCCGGCCCAGGTCTTGCCCGGGCTGATCCGCGGCGCGAGCTTGGTCGTGCCCCAACGGCTGCCGGCAAGGTAGGCGCCGCTGTCGGCGACCCAGACCAGCATCAGGCCGAACAGCGTCCACCACGGGCCGTGGTCCACGCCGCCGTGCACCTGGAGCAGGCCGCACCAGGCCGGTACGACGATGAGGAAGCCGGCGGTCAGCTTGAGCGCGGTGTTCTGGTTGGTCGGTGCGACACCGAAGCTGAAGTGTCGCAACCACAGTGCCGCGACCAGCCACCAGGCGACGCCCGCAAGTATCACGGCCCACCACCAGGCGCTGCCGCGCGACAGCCACAGGCCGAGCATGGCCAGTCCATTGACCGTGACAAGTGCGGCGCGCAGGCCGTTGTCGCGCTGGCCGAGCATCCGCGTCCATTCCCACAACGCATACAGGAATGCCGCTCCGGCGATCGCGGCGAGCACGACGGTCGGTGCGAACAGGATCAGCGCTATCGCCGCTGGCGCCAGCACGAGGGCTGTGAGGATGCGCGTTTTCATCGGGGAAGCCACGGGCTCGGCGCACTCCGTTGGTCAGTGGAACCGCGGAAAAAAGCGGGGATCATCCGGCACCCGCGGCGATCTGCGCGCTGGTCTTGCCAAAGCGCCGCTCGCGCCCGGCATAGTCGGCCAGCGCGTGTTCGAAGGCCGCAGTGTCGAAGTCCGGCCATAACGTCGCGGTGAAATGGATTTCCGCGTAGGCGATCTGCCAGAGCAGAAAATTGCTGACGCGCTGCTCGCCGCCGGTGCGGATGAAGAGATCCACCGGCGGCAGTTCGGCGAGGCAGAGATACGGAGACAGCGTGTGCTCGTCGATGCGCGCGGCATCGATCTCGCCGGCCTGCACCGCGCGCGCCAGCTGCGCGGCGGCCTGGGCGATGTCCCAGCGCCCGCCGTAGTTGACGGCGATGTTCAGGGCGAGCTTGGTGTTGGCCGCGGTCTTGTCCATTGCGCCGCGCATGCGCGAGGCCAACGCCGGCGCGAACGCGGCCAGTTCGCCGACGAAGCGGATGCGCACGCCGTGGTCGTGCAGTTCATCGACCTCGCGGTCCAGCGCCTTGAGGAACAGCTCCATCAGCGCGCTGACCTCGTCCTGCGGCCGCTGCCAGTTCTCGCTGGAGAACGCGAACAGCGTGAGCGCCGCAATGCCGCGGCGCAGACAGAATTCGATCGCATTGCGCACGGCCTTCTGGCCGGCATGATGGCCAAAGCTGCGTGGACGCAGGCGCTTGCGTGCCCAGCGTCCGTTGCCGTCCATGACGATCGCGACATGGCGCGGCAGCCGGCCGTCGCCGGTGACTGCCGCGGACGGCGGAGTGAGCGGATCCAGGATCGTGCTCCGCTCAGAGCGCCATCAGTTCATCTTCTTTCGCCTTGACCACGACATCGACATCCTTGATCGCCTTGTCGGTCAGTTTCTGGATGTCGTCCTCGGCCTTGCGCTCTTCGTCCTCGGTGATCTTTTTTTCCTTGAGCAGTTCCTTGACGTGCTGCATCGCGTCGCGGCGCACGTTGCGAACGGCGACCTTGGCGTCTTCGCCTTCGCCGTGCACCTGCTTGGAAAGGACCTTGCGGCGCTCTTCGGTGAGCGGCGGCAGGTTGATTCGGATCACGGTGCCGGCGGTGGTCGGGTTGAGGCCGAGGTCCGAGCCGATGATGGCCTTCTCGATCGGCTGCACCATGGTCTTTTCCCACGGCGTGATGGTCAGCGAGCGCGCGTCCTGGACGGCGACGGTGGCGACCTGCGACAACGGCATTTCGCTGCCGTAGTAATTGATCTTGATGTGTTCGACCAGCGCCGTGCTCGCGCGGCCCGTGCGCAGGCGCTGCAGGTCATGCCGCAGCGCTTCCACGCTCTTGGCCATACGGGTCTGGGTATCTTGCTTGATGTCGTTGATCATGACGGCAAATCCTTGGGCCGGAACAAAGCGGCCGGAGTATAGCAGCGGCCCAGCAGGCTGTTGATAAACAGCCTGCTGGCGATCCACGGATGGATCGCCCGAGGGTCAATCGCGCTGGCGATTGATTCCCGGAGAACGTGCGCGAGCTCCGCTTGCGCCGTTCGATTGAGAAAGGGGCTTTGCTCCTTTCTCAACAAACGATGATCTGCTGGGAAGCCGCCGGAAGGGGCAGCGCGGACCGTGCCCGCAGGCTACAATCCGGGCCCAATTTTCCGGCACAACAGGATTTCGCAATGGGCAGATTGATGGCCATTGAAGGGCGCAAGAACGCCCAGGATGCACGCCGCGGCAAGATCTTCACCAAGGTCATCCGTGAACTCACGGTGGCGGCGCGCGCAGGTGGCGGCGACCCCAAGGCCAACCCGCGCCTGCGTCTTGCGATGGACAAGGGCCTGGCCGTGAACATGGCGCGCGACGTGATGGAGCGCGCGATCAAGAAGGCGACCGGCGAGCTCGAAGGTGTCAACTACGAGGAAATCCGCTACGAAGGCTATGCCCCCGGAGGCGTCGCGGTCATCGTCGACTGCATGACCGACAACAAGGTCCGCACGGTCGCCGACGTGCGGCATGCCTTCACCAAATGTGGCGGCAATCTCGGCACCGACGGATCGGTGTCCTTCATGTTCAGGAAACTGGGCGTGCTGAGCTACCTGCCGGGGACCGACCAGGAAGCGGTCGAGAACGCGGCGATCGAGGCCGGCGCCGACGACATCGTGGTCTATCCGGACGACGGTTCCATCGATGTGCTGGTCGGTCCAGACAGTTTCGAGGCGGTCAAGCAGGCGATGGAGGCGGCTGGCCTGAAGCCCGAACACGCCGAAGTCGGCCTGCGCGCCGACAACGATATCGCCGTCTCCGGCGACACGGCCCAGGCCGTGCTCAAGATGATCCACATGCTCGAAGATCTGGACGACGTGCAGAACGTCTATTCCAACGCGGACATGCAGAGCTAGCCGGCGGGAACGAGTGGAGAGGAGTGAGAAATGAGCGGAAAGCGCGGCACGCTCGCTCTCACTCATTGCTCACTCCTCGTCCCTGGTTTCTCGCTTCACGTCACCAGTGTGCCGACGTGTTCGCCGCGCGCGATGCGCAGCAGATTCCCGGGCACGCCCATGTCGTAGACGCGCAGCGGAATCTTGTTGTCGCGGCACAGCGCGATGGCGGTCGTATCCATGACCTGCAGGTTGCGCTGGATCACGTCGCTGTAGGTGAGCCTGTCGTAGCGCTCCGCAGTCGGGTCCTTCTTCGGGTCCGCGCTGTAGATGCCGTCGACCTTGGTTGCCTTTAGCAGCAGGTCCGCGCCGACTTCGATTGCGCGCAGCGCCGCGGCGGAATCGGTGGTGAAGAACGGATTGCCGGTGCCGGCGGCGAAAATGGCGACGCGGCCCTTTTCCAGATGGCGTATCGCACGTCGGCGGATGAAGTCTTCGCAGACCTCGTTGATCTTGATCGCGCTCATGACGCGCGCATAGGCGCCGAGTTTCTCGATCGCATCCTGCATCGCCAGTGCGTTCATGACCGTTGCCAGCATGCCCATGTTGTCGCCGGTCACGCGATCCATGCCGGCTTTCGCGAGGCCTTCGCCGCGGAAGATGTTGCCGCCGCCGATGACGACGCCGACCTGTACGCCGGCACGCTGGACTTCGATGATTTCCTTGGCCAGACGATTCAGCACCTTGGGGTCGATGCCGTAGTCGGCCTGGCCCATCAGCGCTTCGCCGCTGAGTTTGAGCAGGATGCGCTTGTACTTGATCTCGTTGGGCATGGAGCAGTCCTTTCTGAGCTGGGCACGCTCGGTCGTTCCGGCGCGACAGCCGGAACGACACAGGTCGCGGAAATACGCGGAGCCGGGCGGCCCAAAATGCGCGCGATCATACAGCAAGCACCCCTGCGCCGAATGTAACGATGCGCGCAGGCTGCGGCCGAGGCGCCACCACCGGCGCCGTATTCGCGATGGATCGACGCGCGTGGCGCGCCGTCGACGACGCGGCGCCGAAGGGACCGGTCGCGCGGTCCGCGCCGCGTAGGCGCGCTCGCCGACCACTCCACGCGCCGGTTCGTCGCGCATCGCGTAATCGGCTTTTCACAAACTCTGGCTACTGTCCGCCGCATTCGCGCGGCATCCGCCTGCCGCCGCCGGGGAGTTGCCGATGTTCCGTCGTTGGGTCGCTGTCAGTCTCATGAGTGCCGTCAGCGCGCTCGCCGCTGCTCACCAGCACGCCGATCTGCCGCCGGCGCTGAAGCGCACGCCGAAAGCCTTCGCAGTGGAACGCCAGCTCGGCGAGCCGCCGCGCGAGGTGGCAGAGCTGCGCTTCCGCGACGTGTTCAAGCTGCCGGTAGGTCCGCGCGGCCTCGAGCTCACCGAGCGACTGACCGAACTCGACGGCCGCCGCGTGCGCCTGGTCGGCTACATGGTGCGAGCCGGTGTCGACGGCGGCTTCGTACTGAGTCCCTTGCCGGCGGTGCTTGGCGATGCCGACGAAGGCCTCGCCGACGATCTGCCGCCGAGCGCCGTTCTGGTCGAGATGCCCGATCAGGCGCAGCTGCGCAGTGGCCACATGCCCGGGCTGATCCAGGTCACCGGACGCCTGCGCGTCGGCAGCGTCGAAAGCGACGACCTGCCGGGGCGCGTATTCCCGCTGCGCCTCGAACTCGATCCCGCGCTCGGCAAGATTCTGCGCAAAGCAAACAAGTAGACATTGCTGCGTCGTGTGGCGCGCCGCCGCACGACTGCCCCACGCCGTTCACCTGAATCCTCCCCTCCCTCGTACGCAAGGAGCGCACCATGCGCCGCATGACGATTTCCCGTCTCGCCCTGGGCACTGCCCTTGGCCTGCTGGCTGTTTCAGTTCAGGCCGCCACCGTTTCACGCCTGACCCCACCGAGCGAATTGTTCGCCTCGGGCACGCCCGATCCGATCATTTCGCGCTTCCTGCCGGGCCAGCGTTTCGACCTGCAGGCCACGGTGCAGCCGGACGTTGGCGAGACCGTCGTGGGCTTCCAGTTCCTCGTCGACGGCGTCTGGATCAACGGTCCGCTGCCGCTGGGCGGCGGCGCCAACGATTCGCGTCTCGCGCGCAACGGCACGGTGACCGAAACCGGCGCTGCCGAGACCTGCATCCGCGACGGCAAGACCACCGGGGCGAGCGGCTGCGTGCTGGCTGCAGGCCTGCCGTCCAATACGGCCGTGCTGAGTTTCCGCGCCTATTCGAACTACACGCCCGGTGTGCACGAATTCAAGGTGATCGCGCGCACCAGCAGCGGCCGCGCGATCAGCGCGAGCGGCAATTTCGAAGTCGTCGGCATCACCCAGGGCGGCAAGACCGCCAAGAACGTCATCATCCTGGTCGGCGACGGCATGGGCGCAGCGCACCGCACGGCGGCGCGCATCATGGCCAAGGGCTACGCCCAGGGCAAGGCGCGCGGGCAGCTCGCGATGGACACCTTCCCGTACAGCGGCCAGGTCATGACCGCGTCGCTCAACTCCATCGTCACGGACTCGGCACCGGGCATGGCCAACTACGTGTCGGGCAACAAGGCGAACAACAACGAAGAGGGCGTGTTCCCCGACGACACCCTGGCCGCATTCGACAATCCGCGCATCGAATACCTGTCCGAATACCTGCACATGCTGCAGGGCAAGGCCCTCGGCATCGTGACCACGTCCGACGTGTTCGACGCGACACCGGCGGCCAACGCGGTGCATACCGCGCTGCGCGGCAACGGCACCGGCATCGTTGATCAGTTCCTCGACGAACGGAACAAGACCGGCCTGTCCGTGCTGATGGGCGGCGGCCGCAAGTGGTTCCTGCCCAACGTGGGCGGCGCCACGAGCCCGCAGCCCGCCAACGGTTCGCAGCGCTCCGCCCGCAACGACTACGTGCTGCCCGCCGACATCGTCCGCGGCTGGGACGTGGCGCCCGGCAAGCTCGATCCGGAACGCGACCTGATTGGCGACTTCGTCGCAGCCGGCTTCGCCTATGCGCCGGACAACGCCGGCCTGAATGCCGCGTTCGCGCGCGGTACGCCGGACAAGCTGCTCGGCCTGTTCGCCTACTCGAACATGAACGTGTCCTACGACAAGATCGCCGCGCGTCGCGGCAACCGCGACGTCGTCGACGCGTTCGGCTTTCCCGACCAGCCGATGCTGGACGACATGACCGACAAGGCGTTGAAGGTGCTCGCGCGCAATCCGAACGGCTTCGTCGCGATGATCGAGGCCGCGTCGATCGACAAGCAGGCGCACCTCATGGATACCGACCGCTGGATCCATGACGTGCTCGAGTTCGACCGCGCCATCGCCGTGGCCAAGCGCTTCGCCGAGACCAACCCGGACACCATCGTCATCGTCACCGCCGATCACGAATGCTCAGGTGCGGCCATCATCGGTGCGGCGACTGTATCCGCGGCACAGCTCGAAGCGGACAAGCTGCAGGGCAAGAATGTCGTCGGCGTCTACGAGGCAGCCAGGTTCCCGCGCTACACCATGGCGGCCGACGGCTATCCGGTCACGACGAACATCAACAACAAGATGCTGATCGGCTACGGCGCCAACGCCGACCGCTACGAGAACTGGCTGCCGAATGCATTCCCGACGCGCGATTCGCAGCAGCCGTTCCCACCGGCGCAGTCGCCGGCGAACCCGAGCGTGCGCAACAAGGATCAGGGTGCGCTGATCACCGGCCAGGTCGCCGGTGACCAGGCCGCGCATACGGGTACCGACATCCCGCTGTCGGCCTATGGCCTCGGCGCATCGAGCTTCAGCGGCACGTTCGACAACACCGATGTGTTCTTCAAGCTCGGCCAGATCGTGGTAGGTGGCGTGAAGTAAGGCGCCGGACACGTCGCTGCCGAAGGCAGCCGGCGCGTCGTTTCGCAATACGGACCAGGGCGCGCAGCGGACCATCGCTGCGCGCCCTTTTTCTTGTGCGATAGGGCCGTGTGGCGCACAAAAAAAAAGGCCGCAGCGTGAGCTGCGGCCTTTGGTGTTCAACGCGCGGCGTTGGCGATCAGGCCAGACCGGCCTGCTTCATGACTTCCGCGGCGTAGTCTTCCACGACCTTCTCGATGCCTTCGCCGACGGCCAGACGCTTGAAGCCGACGATATCGGCGCCTTCCTTCTTGAGGACGGCTTCGACGGTCAGGTCGGTGTTCAGCGCGTAGGGCTGGCCCGTCAGGGTGACTTCGTTGACGATCTTGGCGATCTTGCCGCCGATGATCTTTTCGAGGATTTCGGCCGGCTTGGCCTTGTCCTTGTCAGTCATCTTGGCCAGCTCGATTTCCTTTTCCTTGGCGATGAAGTCCGCCGGGACTTCCGACGCCTTGGCGTACGGCGGATTCATCGCGGCGATGTGCATGGCGATGCCGCGGGCCAGCTCTTCGTTGCCGCCGGTGAGTTCCACCAGCACGCCGATGCGGCCGCCGTGGACGTAGCCGGCGACGGTGCCGCTGCTGTCGACCGTGGCCATGCGACGCACCTGCACGTTCTCGCCGACCTTGGCAACCAGGGCCTGGCGCGCTTCCTCGACGGTGCCGCCGCCGGTGTAGGCCGCAGCCTTCAGCGCGTCGATGTCGTTCGCGCCGCTCTGCAGTGCGATCTGCGCGACGGCGTTGGCGAAGGAGACGAAGTTATCGTCCTTGCCGACGAAATCGGTTTCCGAATTGATTTCGACCAGCACGGCCTTGCCGCCGTTCTGGGCGAGCACGATGCGGCCTTCCGCAGCGACGCGGCCGGCCTTCTTGTCGGCCTTGGCCAGGCCCGACTTGCGCAGGTATTCCATCGCTGCGTCGATGTTGCCGGCGTTCTCGGTCAGTGCCTTCTTGCACTCCATCATGCCGGCGCCCGAGCGCTCGCGCAGTTCCTTGACCAGACTCGCGGTGATTTCCATGTAAACCTCGATAGTTGCGGCGGCGATTCGCATCGCGCCAGGAAACGGAATCGTGTTGCGGCGTCACGACAGGGTCATGACGCGGCCGGGGCCGCCGTATGAACGGCGCCCCGGTGCGTGTGCGGTATTACTCGCCCTGCGGGGCCGGACGGCCGCCACCACCGTTGCGACGCGGCGGGCCGCCCGGACGCTGGCCCGGCTTCGAGCCCGGCTTGCCACGCGGCGGCGGACCCGGCTTGCGGCCACGCGGGGAATCGTCGGTCGCGGCCTTGACGTGGCCTTGGGCGTCGAGCTCGACGAACTCGTCCTTGTCGCTGCCCGCGGTCTGCGGCGCGGCGGCCTTGCCTTCCAGCACGGCGTCGGCAGCGGCGCGGACGTAGAGCTGCACGGCGCGGATGGCGTCGTCGTTGCCCGGGATCGCGTAGTCGACCAGGGTCGGGTCGTAATTGGTGTCGACCACCGCGATGACCGGGATGCCGAGCTTCTTGGCTTCCTTGATCGCGATGTCTTCATGGCCGATGTCGATCACGAACAGCGCGTCGGGCAGGCGATTCATGTTCTTGATGCCGCCGAGCGAGATGTTGAGCTTTTCCGACTCGCGCTGCAGGCCCAGCACTTCACGCTTGACCAAGCGCTCGAAACGGCCGTCGCTGGCCATGGCTTCGAGTTCCTTCAGGCGCGCGACCGACTGCTTGACGGTGCGGAAGTTGGTCAGCGTGCCGCCGAGCCAGCGGGCCGCGACGTGCGGCATGCCGCAGCGCTCGGCTTCTTCCTTGACCGCTTCGCGCGCCGAGCGCTTGGTGCCGACGAACAGGATAGTGCCGCGCTTCTGCGCCAGGCCGGAGAGGAAATTCATCGCGTCGCCGAACAGCGGCACGGTCTTTTCGAGGTTGATGATGTGGATCTTGCCGCGGGCGCCGAAGATGTACGGCGACATCTTAGGGTTCCAGTAGCGCGTCTGGTGGCCGAAATGGACGCCGGCTTCCAGCATCTGGCGCATGGTGACTTGAGGCATGGTGGTGCTCCGAAAAGTGGGCGCGCACGGTCGATGTGCAGTGCTGCCGCCCGGGGTTGTGGCCTCCACGCTTCCCCGCGACCGACTTCTTGCGAAGCACCCCGGAGCGGTGACGAAACGTGTGTGGATTCGGCAGGATTGCCGTGGTGGCGGGACTTGCTCCCGGCCTGGATTTCGCGCCTAGGCCAAGCGGCCGGGGCAGGAAATCCGCGGAAGCATAGCGGGTCGGGCCACGCCGCGGCAAGCGCCGGTGCGCTGGGCCGGCGGAGGCGCGGGACCGCGTCGCGGACCGACGGGGTCGCCGCTGGTTTGCCTTAGAATCCGGCCGCCTCACGCCGATGACCCGCCATGCGCATCCTGCTGCTGACTGCCGTGCTTTACCTTGCCGTCATGCCCAGCACCTCGGCGGCGCTGCCACCGCTGCGCGCCAGCCTCGTCAAGGATGTCGATCCGAGTCCAATCAACCGTGGATCTTCGCCGCAGCACTTCCGCACGCTCGGCGGGCGCGTCTACTTCGCTGCGTCCGCTGTCGACACCGGCGAGGAAGTCTACTCGACCGATGCGCAGGGCAACTTGCGCCTGCTCGCGAACATCGCGGCCGGACCGGACGGCTCGTCGCCGGAGCCGGTCGCCGTGGTCGGTGACCGCGTGATCGTCTCGGCCGACGACCGCGTCGCCGGGCGCCAGCTCTGGTCCATTTCAACCGAGGGCGGCAGTCCACAGCGGCTGACGTCGCTGGGTGACACTTGGGTGTGGCCGCCCGGCACCGCGGAAGAAGTCGTCGCGCTGCCCGGCCGCGCGCTGCTGCGTCTGGTGGGCCAGGGCTATGGGGTCTGGTCGACCGACGGCACGCCACAGGGAACCTTCGCACTGCCACAGGACGCCGGCTTTCCGCTCTCTGTCGTGTACGACGGCTGCGCCGTGAACGGTTCGGCCGTCGTCGCCGGTGCCGGCGACGGCGGCATGCGGCTCGCTAAGACCAACGGCCTGCCCGGCGGCGGGAGCGTTCTGGCGTCGCTGCCCGACGACGCTTATGTCGTGGACAGCGCCGCCGCCGCTGGCTATTGCTATTTCCTGTACACGCGGCAGGGCGGCGGCTGGCTGCTCTGGCGCAGCGACGGCACGCCGGCCGGCACCGTGCAATTCGCTGCTTCGACGACGGGCATCGCCACCGCGCTCGTCGCGCAGGGCACGGATCTCTATTTCACCGGCAACAGCACGGCCCACGCGACCTGGCTGCAGCGCGTCGCGGCGGGCGCAGCGGCGCCGCAGCCGCTGGTCGAGCTGCCGGGTCCGTTGGACACCAACGGCTGGCTGATCGCGCATCGCGGTTTCGTGCTGTTCCAGGCGTTCTCGGGATCCGCCGGCAGCTTCGTGCCGTCAATCTACATCAGCGACGGTACCGCGGCCGGCACCCGCCGGCTGTTCTCCTCGTCGTCAGGCCAAGTGCCGTCGACGGCGCAATCCGTCTATCCGGTCGGTGACGCGATCGTCCTGGCCAGCAGCGGCGACGCGACCCGCATCGTGCTCGCCGACGGCAACGTCAGCACCATCACGCCCACGTCGCTGAATTTCTACGACTCGGCCCTGCTCGGCGACGTGCGCATCGGCGGCGGCAGCACCTTCGCCGAACGGGAGGTGTGGCTCAGCGACGGGACGGCCGCGGGCACGCGCCGCCTGCACGACATCTGGCCGGAAACGCAAGGTGGGCTCAGCGGCGTGGAATCGTGGACCGCGATCGGCGACACGCTGTACTTCACGCCGGGCCGCAGCCCGGACGGCAGCGGCGTCGTGCGCTCCGCGGTGTGGCGCACCGACGGCACCGAGGCCGGCACGCAGCCCCTGCCGAGCAGCTTGCTGGGCGACTGGCTGCCGCGCCGGGTACTGGCCTACGCCGGCAGTGGCGTGATGATCGCGGCGGATTATTCGCTTTACTACGCCGATGCGGCGCTGACGTCTGCCATGCCGGTCGTGCCCCTGTTCGGCCACACGTGGATGCAGGGCTACGGCGGCGGCCGCGGCGTGATCTACGTCTGCGGCGACACGTTCGGCCTGTGCGGCATCGACCCGGCCACCGGCGGCACGACGCTCAGCAGCGAGATCTTCTTCCGCGCAGAGTCGATCGGCGAGATCGGCGGCGTGGCCATCCTCTGGCGCGACGTCCATAACGACATCTGGCGCAGCGACGGCACGCTCGCCGGCACCTTCCGGCTGCTCGAAGGACGCCAGATCCTGAGCCGTCTCGACGCGTCGCAGGACGCCGTGCTTGGGGGAAAGCTGTACTTTGTCGCTTGCACGCCGAGCTACGCCTGCGACCTGTTCGCGACCGACGGCAGCGTCGGCGGCACCGTCGCCGTGCGGCCGGTGCCGATCGGATCGATGTATGGCGCCGCGCGCGCCGGCAGCCACCTGGTGTTTACCCTCGGCTTCGGGTCGGCCGGGCAGCTGTGGTCCACGGACGGCTCGGCTTCGGGCACCGTGCTGCTGCTCGACAGCGCGATCTCGCGCCTGGCCGGTGCCGGCGGTCACGTGCACCTGTATGCCCAGTGCAACACCTGCAAGCAGCGCTATATAGTCACCGACGGCACCCCGATCGGCACGCGTGCCGTGGAGCTCCCGGGCGCGCTGACGGCGACGCCGTATTTCATTGCCGCGATCGATGACGACAGCGTGGTGTTCTCGTGCGAGAACACGCGCCGCGGCAACGAGCTGTGCCAGTCATCGGCGGACGGCCGCGAGATCGCAGCGTTGCCGGAGATCTACCCGGGCGGTTCGTCGGCGACGCCGTTCTTCCTGGGCCGCACTCCCGCCGCGGTCTATTTCAGCGCCGAAGACGGCGCGCATGGCCGCGAGCCCTGGCAGATCCGCCGTCTGCCCGAGGCGCTTTTCGCAGACGGTTTCGACTGAACGGGCTTGCGCCCGGGGCGCCCCGGCGCCATCTGCGCCGGGCCCGTCGGCACAGTGCGGCCTGTTATGATCGCCGCGCCTTGCGCTGCGCCAGGACCCCACCCGAGGAAGCCATGCCCGTAACGATCAAGACCCCGGAAGACATTGCCAAGATGCGCATCGCAGGCGCGCTCGCCGCCGAAGTGCTGGAAATGATTGGGCAATACGTCAAGCCCGGCGTCTCGACCGACGAGCTGGACCGCATCTGCCACGACCACATCGTCGGCGTGCAGCAGTCCATTCCGGCCAACCTCGGCTACCGGGGCTTTCCCAAGACCATCTGCACGTCGGTCAACCATGTGATCTGCCATGGCATTCCCGACGCACGCAAGATTCTCAAGGACGGCGACATCGTCAATATCGACGTCACCGTCATCCGCGACGGGTTCCATGGCGACACCAGCCGCATGTACTACGTCGGCAAGCCCGAGGTCCGCGCACAGCGCCTGTGCACCATCGCGTATGAATCCATGATGCTCGGCATCGCCCAGGTCAAGCCCGGCGCGCATCTCGGCGACATCGGCCACGCCATTCAGAAACACGCGGAAGCGGCCGGCTTTTCCGTCGTGCGCGAGTATTGTGGCCACGGCATCGGCCGCGTATATCACGAAGAACCGCAGGTGCTGCACTACGGCAAGCCCGGCGCCGGCATGCGCCTGGAAAAAGGCATGTGCTTCACCGTCGAGCCCATGATCAACGCGGGCAAGGCGGCGACGCGGCTGATGCCCGACGGCTGGACCGTGGTCACGCGCGATCATTCGCTGTCGGCGCAATGGGAGCACACCGTCACGGTGACCGACGACGGTGTCGAAATCCTGACGCCCTGGCCCACGGCGGCCTGAGCGGTCGTTCCTGCCGCGCAACGCGGGTTCGCGGGAATGCAGAAGATCCTCATGCGCTTGCGAGGCCCGCGACGCAGCCGTTACTGTGGGTTTCGAACCCGATTCCGCGAGGCCCGATGAGCCTACCTCCGGCCAGACCCGCGTTGCCGCGCCTGCCGGCGGCGTTGCCGCGCTCGGGTATTTCGCCGCAGGCGCGGCTGGCCCTGCGGCAGTGGCTCGGCGACGTGGACCGCTGGTTCGCCGAGGCGTTTCGCGATGGCCTGCCTGCGGATGAGCTCGTGCCGCTGCGCGCGCAGACCCTGCAGCGGCTGCTGCGGCACATCTGGGTCGCGATCGTCGGCGAGGCTGCCGGCGCAGCGCTGTATGCGGTCGGCGGCTTCGGTCGCGGCGAACAATTCCCGCGCTCGGACCTCGACGTGCTCGTGCTCGTCGACGCACCACCGCAGGGCTCGCTGGCGCGCTCGCTCGAAACCCTGTTCACCTGCCTGTGGGACTTTGGCCTCAAGCCGGGTCATGCGGTGCGCACATTTGAACAATGCCGCGAGCTGGCCGCGCGCGACGCGTCGGTCTATACCAGCCTGCTCGACGGCCGCCGCCTCGCCGGCAGCGAACGTTTCGAGGAGCAATGGGCCGCGCTGCGCGCCGACGAGACGCTGTGGCCGGCGGCGGAGTACCTGATCGCCAAGCGCGCCGAGCAGGAACAGCGCTACGCGCGCTACAACGATACGGCCTACAACCTCGAACCCAATCTCAAGGACGGCCCGGGCGGCCTGCGCAGCCTGCATGTGATCGCCTGGCTCGGCCATCGCCTGTTCGGTGTCGCCGACTGGCGCGAACTCGCCGCGCTGGATCTGCTCAGCAGTGCCGAGGTTGCCGCGATCGATGCGGCGCGCAGCGTGCTGTGGCGCACGCGCTTCGCCTTGCACCTGCTCGCGCGGCGACTCGAGGACCGGCTCCTGTTCGACTTCCAGCGTGAACTCGCGCGCCGCCTCGGCTACGAGGACGAGCACGCGCAGAACCTCGGTGTCGAGCAGTTCATGCAGGACTATTTCCGCGCCGCGATGACGCTGGAGCGCGCCAACGCCGCGTTCCTGCAGCGCTGCGACGAAGCGCTGGCCGCGCCGGTGCTGTTCGCGGCCGAAACCGTCGGCGAGCATTTCGTCGCGATCGGCGAACGCCTCGATCTGCGCGACGCGGACCTGTTCCTGCGCCGGCCCGCGGCGATGATCGAGATCTTCGTCGCGCTGGCCGAAAACCCCGCGTTCAAAGGACTGCGCGCGAACGCGCTGGCGCGGCTTCAGGCCGCGGTGGAACTGCAGGCGGACCGCCTGCGCGACGATCCGGCCGTGCAGGCGGCGTTCCTGCGCCTGCTGCGCCTGGGCGCCGCCGCCGTGCCGGCGCTTGCGCGCATGAGCCGGCACGGCCTGCTCGCGCAGTACCTGCCGGCCTTCGGCAAAGTCGTCGGCCGCATGCAATATGATCTTTTCCACGTGTATACCGTGGACGAGCACACCCTGCGCGTGCTGCGCATCGTCGCGCGCTTCGCCGAGCTGGAGTCGAGCCGCGAGTTCGCCCTCGGCTTCGAGGTCTACCAGCGCGTCGCGCGGCCCGAGCTGCTGCTGCTCGCCGCGCTGTTCCACGACATCGCCAAGGGGCGCGGCGGCGATCATTCGGAACTCGGCGAAGTCGACGCCCGTGCGTTCTGCTATCGCCTGGGCCTGCCGGCCAGCGAGGCGGAACTGGTCGCCTGGCTCGTGCGCTGGCACCTGCTCATGAGCGTGACCGCGCAGCGCCAGGACATCACCGACCCGGACATCGTGCATCGCTTCGCCGTGCAGGTCGGCGAATGGGAGCGGCTGGACCTGCTCTATCTGCTGACCTGCGCCGACATCGCCGGCACGAGTCCGAAGCTGTGGAATTCGTGGAAGGACCGGCTGCTGGCCGATCTCTATGTCGCCGCGCGCTACGTGCTGCGCGCAGGTCTCGAACGCCCGCCGCAGACGCCGGCCCAGGTCGCCGAGTGCCGGCTGCAGGCGCGCGAGATCCTGCATGCCGACGGCCTGGACGACGGGGATATCGACGGGCTATGGGCCGGTTTCCCGGAACAGGCATTCCTGCGCTATCACCCGGAACAGGTCGCCTGGCAGACGCGCCTGATTCTTGCGGCGGAAGCCAGCGACCTGCCACTGATCGCGATCCAGTCCGACGGCGTGCGCGGCGGTAGCGAAATCTTCGTCTACGCCGAAGACCGCGACGGCCTGTTCGCGACCGTCGCCGCGACGCTGGATCGGCTCAACCTGTCGGTGCAGGAAGCGCGCGTGCTGACCACCACGTCGGGCATGAGCCTCGATACCTTCCTGGTGCTCGACGCCCAGGGCCGTGCGCTGGCCGAGGCCGAGCGCGTCGAGCGCGTGCGCGGCGAACTGCAGCGCGCGCTGCAACAGCAGCCGTACCGGCCGCATCTGGTCAAGCGCCCGCTGGCGCGGCCGCTGCGGCATTTCCAGATGGCGCCACGCATCGCGTTCCGCACCGATTCGGCCACCGGCCGCACGCAGCTGTCACTGGTCTGTTCCGATCGGCCGGGCCTGCTGGCCGTCGTCGCGCTGGCCCTGCGCGAGCGCCGCGTACGCGTGCACGATGCGCGGATTGCCACGTTCGGCGAACGCGCCGAAGACTTTTTCCAGATCACCGACCAGAACGACCGACCGCTGGAGCCGGACGCCGGGCAGGCCCTGTTGCAGGCCCTGACCGAACGGCTGGACCCGAACCCGGCCGGCATTGCCAAGGAGCACCATGCAAGCACTTGAAGCGTTGATCGACGCGGCCTGGGAGCGCCGCGCCGATCTGAGTCCGGCCAACGCCGACGAGGAAACCCGGCGCGCCGTCGACGATGCGCTCGCCTCGCTCGAAAGCGGCGAACGCCGCGTCGCCGAACCCGACGTCACCGAAGGCGGGGCGGGCGGCTGGCGCGTCAACCAGTGGCTCAAGAAAGCCGTGCTGCTGTCGTTCCGCCTGAATCCGAACCGGGTCATGGGCGGCGAACCGGCGCCGTACTACGACAAGGTCGACCTGCGTTTCCAGGGCTTCGACGAGGCCCAGTTCCGCGCCCTCGGCGCGCGCGCCGTGCCCGGCGCGATCGTGCGCCGTGGCGCGCACATCGCCCGTGATGTCGTGCTGATGCCGAGTTTCGTCAATATCGGCGCTTACGTCGGCGCCGGCACCATGGTCGATACCTGGGCCACGGTCGGATCCTGCGCGCAGATCGGCGCGGGCGTGCACCTGTCCGGCGGTGCCGGTATCGGTGGCGTGCTCGAGCCGTTGCAGGCCGGGCCGACCATCATCGAGGACGGCTGCTTCGTCGGTGCGCGTTCCGAAGTCGTCGAAGGCGTCGTCGTCGAACGTGGCAGCGTCATCGGCATGGGCGTGTTCATCGGCCAGTCGACACGCATCTACGACCGCGCGAGCGGGGAGATCTCCTACGGTCGCGTGCCGGCCGGCAGCGTCGTGGTGTCGGGCTCGTTGCCCGCCGCCGACGGCAGCCACAGCCTGTATTGCGCCGTCATCGTCAAGCGCGTCGACGAGAAGACGCGCAGCAAGACTTCGGTCAACGAACTGCTGCGGGGCGACTGAGATGACAGCAACGGTGTACGGACTGGAGAAGTGCGATACCTGCAAGAAGGCGCGCAACTGGCTGCAGCGGCACGCGGTCGACCACGCCTTCGTCGACTACCGCGAGCAGCGCGTGCCGGCCGAGACGCTGAAGGCCTGGGCGCTCGCCGTCGGCGGCTGGGAAAAGCTCGTCAACCGAGCCTCGACGACCTGGCGCAGCCTGCCGGAAACGCGCAAGACGCCGGAAAGCGCGCCGGAATGGACATTACTGATCAAGGAGCATCCGGCCATCGTGCGCCGACCCGTGCTGGTCACCGACGACGGTCAGGTCAGTGTCGGCTTCAACGACAAGCAGTTCGCCCAGCGCTTCGCCGGCTGACATGTCCGAGGTGCTCGAACTGACCTGCGAACTGATCCGGCGTGCCTCGGTCACGCCGGACGACGCCGGCTGCCAGGCGCTGATCGCGCAACGCCTGCGGCGTGCCGGCTTTCAGGTGGAATCGTTGCGTTTTGGCGATGTGGACAATCTCTGGGCGACGCATGGCGGCGAGGGGCCGGTGCTGGCCTTTCTCGGCCATACCGACGTGGTGCCCAGCGGCCCTGCCGCGCAGTGGAGCAGCCCGCCGTTCGAGCCGACGCTGCGCGACGGAATGCTCTACGGCCGCGGCGCGGCCGACATGAAGGGCTCGGTCGCGGCTTTCGTGCTCGCGCTCGAAGCCTTCGTCGCGCGCCATCCGCGGCATGCGGGACGCATCGCGCTACTGCTGACCAGCGACGAGGAAGGCGTGGCCAGGGACGGCGTGCGCCGCGTCGCCGAGACCTTCCGCGCGCGCGGCGAGCGCCTGGACTGGTGCGTGGTCGGCGAGCCCTCGTCGTCCGAGCGCCTCGGCGACATGATCCGCGTCGGCCGGCGCGGCTCGCTGTCGGGCTATCTGACGGTGCGCGGCATGCAGGGCCACGTCGCCTATCCGGAAAAGGCGCTCAACCCGATCCACGCGTTCGCGCCGGCGCTGGCCGAACTGGCCGCGACGCGCTGGGACCAGGGCAACGCGGACTTCCCGCCGACCTCGTTCCAGGTGTCCAACCTTGCGGCCGGCACCGGTGCGAGCAACGTGATTCCGGGCACGCTCGACGCGGTGTTCAATTTCCGCTTCTGCACCGAAAGCAGCGCCGACACGCTGCGCGAGCGTACCGAGGCCGTATTGCACCGCCACGGTATCGATTTCGCGCTGCGCTGGGATCTCTCCGGCGAACCCTTCCTGACGCGGGGCGGACCGCTGCGCGAGCACACGATCGCGGCGATCGCGCAGGTCTGCGGCATCGCGACGGTCGCGAGCACGGGCGGCGGCACGTCGGATGGCCGCTTCATCGCGCCGCTCGGTGCGGACGTGGTCGAACTCGGACCCGTCAATGCGACCATCCACAAGCTCGACGAGCATGTCGCGGTCGCGGATCTCGAACGTCTGCCGGCGCTGTATCTCGCGATCGCGGAGCGCCTGCTCGGTCATGGCTGAGATCCGCAGCTCGCCACGGTTCGCGCTCGCCCGGTCGATGCGGGTCCTGCTCGCGCTGTTGCTGTTCGCGGGCCTTGCGCACGCGCGCGACGAGGAGGGGGCGACCACGCTGTGGTTCAACCAGGGCGCGCTCGCGCCGCTGGGTCTGGAACTGCTGGGCCATTGCGGCGATTGCCTGCACGACGGCAACGCCGTTGCCGACTATCGCGCGCAGCGTTTTGCGGTCGTACCCGGCGACCGCCTGCGCTGGCGCCGCGAGGGCGGCCGCTTCGCAGCGCTGGAGACCGGCCGCATCCGTCATCTCGGCGGTCCGCGCCTGCGCGCGGCCGGCCGTGGCCGGCTCGACCTCGATGGTTTCCAGCTGCGCCAGCGTGGCACCGCGCGCATCGGTCTGGAGCTCGCCGACCGCCGCGGCGTGGCCTGGTTCACGCTCGATCATGCGCATGCCTATCCCGGCGACGACGGCGCGCTCTCACTACGGCACATGGACCTGCGCATCGCGCCGGCGCTGGCGCGCTGGCTCGGGCGGCCGGAATGGAGCGGACGCCTGGTCGGCGGCGCGCAGAGCGACGGCGTCGCGGGCGCGGCCATCGACGCCGCGGCGGCCAAAGACACGGCCGTGTGTCCGCTGCGCTGGCCGGATGCGACGGCCAGGGCCGACGTGACCATGCTGCGCCTCGCGGTGAACTGGGAAGAGCGCCAGCCCGACGGCGTCAACGCGTACCGGTGTGGACGAAGCGACAGTGCCGGCGGCCATACGCGCGTCTGTAGCGCCGACAGCGACGACGGCCTCGTGGTGCTCGCGCCCGATGCCAGCCTGCGCAACACCGGCGATGCCGCCGTGGCCTGGTATGCGAAGTTCTCGGCGCCGGCGCCGCCCTACGCCAACGACCAGCATCCGTACCTGGTCTGGAACCTGTACCGGCTCGACGCCGACGGCCGCCTGCAGCAGATCGGCGCGTCGGGCGCCAAGCACGCCTTCCACACGATCAACGCGGTCTGCGACTGCGGCGGCGGCAACATCCTTTATCCGGGTTGCGAGGACACCTACGGCGGCTTCAGCAACGATTTCCCGAGTGCGCTCGCGCCGCGCAACGAGATCATTCCGTATACGGCGCAGTGGGGGCGCTGCGGCTCGCTGTACGACGCCGACTGCGACGGCCGCCGCGACGCCGGCGACGGCCTGCTGCCCGACGACGCCTACAACCCGGCCAAGCGCCTGGCCGTGCGCGAGCGCGAGCTGATGCCGTCGCTGCATCCCGGCGCGCGCTGGTTCCTCGAGTACTGGTATGTCGTGCGCGAGGACGCCGATCCCTGGAACAGCATCGGCCTGATGCAGATCGAGCCGCAGAAGGTGCGCGGCCAGGGCGTCGACCCGAACGCGCATGTCTGGCGTTTCGACGTCAGCGACTTCCGCACCGGCAGCATGCTCGAGCGCTGGATCGACCTCGCGCCCGCGGGCGGCTGGCAGCGCCGCAGCCTGGTGGACACCGCGCAGGGCAGGGCGCTGCTCGGCACGCGCGTGACGCGCCAGCCGGACGGGCGCTACCACTACGAATACCAGCTGTTCAATCTCGATCTCACCCTGGCGCGCACCAGCGGGCAGGAGCCCAACCTGCGCGTCGAGGAAAACCTCGGCATCGAACGCTTCTTCGTGTTCGCCGACGCGCAGGCGCGGATCGAGCAGACCGATTTCGCCGCCGTGGCCAATAGCGGCGTGCAATGGGACGCGGCGCGCACGATCGACCGCGTCGCGTGGCAGCGCGGTAGCGCGGCCGCACTGGATTGGGGGCACAGCTTCCGCTTCGCCTTCGTCAGCGACCTCGGGCCGCGCGACAGCACGGCGCACCTGGGCGCCGGTACGCAGACCTGGCACGCGGCGACCCTTGCGCCGCTGCGCGACTGGACGCCGCGGCCGCGCACCCGGCCCCCGGCGCCGGGAAATGAGCCAGAAGGACTGAGAAAGGAGTGAAAAGCGCAGACCCGGCGCGCTCACTCGTTTCTCACTCCTCTTACCTGTTTCCTGCATCCGGCCGATAGCCTTGATGCTGCGCTGCAGCAGCCATGACTTTCGTCAGGCCTTACTCCGGGCTGGCATAAGCTGTGCTACTTTCCTCGGCTGAATGCTCCAGGGTGCATTCAGAATTTCGGGGGTGTGCGGATGGTGTGGTTGCGTGATGCTGTGCGGACTGTGCGGGCGGTCGTTCTGGCCGCTGTCGTCGTCGCCGCTTCCTTGTCGAGTCCGCTCGCCAGGGCCATCGACCTGACTCCGCACGGCACGCAGCCGCTGCTGCAGTCGGCCCTTGAACCCACCAGTGACTGCATCGGTTGCCATCGCGGCTTTTCGTCGCCGCAGAACCAGTTCCTGCCGCACAGCACCTGGACGGGTTCGATGATGGCCAATGCCACGCGCGACCCGCTGTTCTGGGCCGCCCTCGACGTGGCGAACAAGGACTATCCCGGCGCCGGCGACTTCTGCCTGCGCTGCCACACGCCGTCCGGCTGGTTCGGCGGCCGTGTCGTCAAGAAGGGCGATGGGACGACCCAGCCCGCCAACGGTGCCTCGGGCTGCCAGCTGACTGGCGACTACAACGACGACGACAGCTTCACCAGCGACTACGGCGGCGTGTCCTGCCACTACTGTCATCGCATGATGCCGACGGGTCCACAGGGCCAGCCGTTCGAGATCGGCAACGCCAACGCCTGGATCGACGACGCCGCGACCTGCTTCACCCCCGGGGGCGGCGAATACGGCGGCCCGTGCCGGCGCGGGCCTTATACCTATGTCAACGACGTGCGCGAACCGCCGCACGGCTGGGTCCAGTCCCCGTTGCATTCGAGTTCGGAGATCTGCGGCACCTGCCACGACGTGTCGACGCCCGATACTGATCAGGGTCCGCTCAAGACCCTGATCCTGGAAAACGGCACGGCCACGACGCGCCCGTTCCCGATCGAACGCACCTACAGCGAGTGGAAGCGCAGTCTGTTCGCCGACCTGATCTTCCGCGACGGCCTGCAGACTGCGGCGCCGGGTCAGCCCGCGCTGGCCAAGGCACAGCAGTGCCAGGGCTGCCACATGCCCTCGTCGAACGATCCGCTGGCCCAGGCCTGTACCTTGAACGAGGAAGGCTCGCGCACGGGCAACCTGCCGGTGCACACCTTCGTTGGCGCGAATACCTGGGTGCCGGCCATCATCAAGTCCCTGTACGGCAGCGAGGGCGGCTTCAATCGCCCGGCCGATTTCGACCGCACCATCGCCTGGGCGCGCGCGATGCTGCAGTCCAGCGCCGCGATGTCGACGACGGTCACCGCCTACAGCGCGCCCGGCCCGGGCACGCCGGGCTCGGTCAGCGTGCGCGTGCGCACGACCAACCTCAGCGGCCACAAGCTGCCGACCGGTTATTCGGAAGGCCGTCGTATGTGGCTCAACGTCAAGGTGTTCAACGCGAGCAACGCGCTGGTCAGCGAAAGCGGTGCGTTCGACACGGCCACGGGCGTGCTGACCCAGGACGGCCAGATCAAGATCTACGAGGTGCTGCAGGGCATCTGGGATCCGGCGCTGCCCGGCACCTGCCGCACCGAGGTCGGCGGCAAGAAGCAGTTCCATTTCGTGCTGAACAACTGCATCGCGAAGGACAACCGCATCCCGCCGCTCGGCCTGCGTCCGCGCACCGCCGCGGACCCGAATGGCGACGAGGTGCGGCCGGTCAACTACACCTACCCGGAAACCGCCTCGGGCTCGGGCACGCTGGTCAACTATGACGACACGGTCTACAGCTTCGTGCTGCCGGCCGGGACGCCGTTGCCCGTGCGCATCGAGGCGAACCTGCGCCACCAGATCGCGAGCAAGGACTACATCGAGTTCCTGCGCGACCAGGCGATCACGGCTCCGGTCATTCCGGCCGAGAACACGCTGTGCGCCGGTGGCCCGGGGCGGCCGTTCACGGTCGGGCCGCAATCGCAGTCGCGCGGCGAGTTCCTGTTCTCACTCTGGTCCGATCCGGCCTATGGCAAGTCGCCGCCGGAAACCGCCGCCACGTCGACCGTGCTGGCAGGCAATTGATAGAGCGGCCCGGACACGGGCCGTCTGAATTCTGGTGAAAGTGCAGGAAGCGCTTTTCCACTCGGTGAGGGACCGCGCCGGTTGTCGGGGGCTGCGTGGCGAAAAACGGTTACAGGCAGATTTTTTGGGAGGCCGTACTGCGCGCTTGCGTGGTGGGGCTGGCGGTGCTTGGTGCCGGGCCGGTGGCGGCGCTCGACTACACACCACATGGCACCCAGCCCGGGCTGGCCTGGAACATCCAGCCGGCTGACGCCTGCGAAGGCTGCCATCGCGGCTTTTCGCCGGGTGACGGGCCGCTGCTGCCGTACAACACCTGGTCGGGCTCGATGATGGCCAATGCCGGACGCGATCCGCTGTTCTGGGCGGCGCTCGACGTGGCCAATCGCGACATTCCGGGCATCGGCGACTATTGCCTGCGCTGCCATGCGCCGACGGCCTGGTTCGAGGGGCGCGTGTCCAAGACCGCGACCCCGGGGCAGACCGTCAACGGCGAGAACGGCTGTCTGCTGCAGGGCAACTACGCGCAGCCGGACACCAAGGGCAACGACTACGGCGGCATCAACTGCCAGTATTGCCATCGCATGATGCCGAACGGTCCTGCCGGGCAGAGCACCGCAATCGGCAGCGCGCGGCTGTGGCTGGACGATGCGACCGAGTGCACCAATCCCGACGGTAGCGTCTACGGCGGTCCGTGCCGGCGTGGTCCTTACCGCTACGCCGACGGCGATCCGCTGGAGCCGCCGCATGGCTGGGTCGCCTCGCCGTTCCACGCCGCCGCGGAGATCTGCGGCACCTGCCACAACGTGGATGCGCCGGAGACCAGCGCCGGCCCGCTCAAGACGCTGATTCTCAACGACGGTACCGACACCGGCCAGACCTTTCCGGTCGAGCGCACCTACAGCGAATGGCTCAAGAGCGATTTCGCCGACATCATCTTCCGCGACCGCCTCGGTGACGCGTTCGCGTTCCAGCCGGCGCTGGCCCGCGGCGAGACCTGCCAGGACTGCCACATGCGCAGCTCCACCTCGCCCGATGCGCGAGCCTGCGTCAACAATCCGGCCGGTTCGCGCCAGGGCAACCTGCCGGTGCATGAGTTCGTCGGTGCGAACACCTGGGTGCCCAAGCTGCTCAAGGCCAAGTACGGCGCGCCCGACCAGCTCGACCGCGAAGACGCCTTCGATCGCACGATCGCCTGGGCGCGCGAAATGCTCATGGACCGCAGCGCGCTGGTCGCGGTCACGCTCGATCCGTTCACCGCCGGCCAGGCCAATCTCGTCGCCAAGGTCAAGGTGACCAACCTCAGCGGACACAAGCTGCCGACCGGGTATGCCGAAGGACGGCGCATGTGGCTCAACGTGGTCGCGCGTGACGCGGCCAACCAGATCGTCTTCCAGAGCGGCGCCTATGACGCGGCGACCGCGAGCCTGACCGAAGACGCCCAGGCGCGGGTCTACGAAGTGCTGCAGGGGATCTGGGACAGCACGAGCAGCAGCTGCAAGGTCACCGATGCACTGGGCCGCAAGCAGTTCCATTTCGTCCTGAACAACTGCATCGCCAAGGACAACCGGATTCCGCCGCTGGGCTTCCGCGGTGGCACCGATCCTGCAGTACGGCCGGTCGGCCTGACCTATCCGCCGCCGTCGCCCGGTTCGGACCGGTTGGTCAACTACGACGTGGCGACCTACACCATCCCGGTACCGGCGGGAACTGCGCTTCCGGTCACGGTCACGGCGACGCTGAAGTTCCAGGTTGCCAGCCGCGACTACATCGAGTTTCTGCAGCGCGAGGCCGCCGCCGGCAGCATCCCGGCGGAGAACCTGTTGTGTTCCAGCAATCCGGAACGGCCGTTCGACGTCGGTCCGCAGAGCCTTAGCCGGGGCGAGTACCTGTACCAGCTCTGGAACGATCCCGCCCTCGGCAAATCGCCGCCCGAGGACATGCGCAGTGCCGCGGCGAGTACGGGGACCCGTTGATGCGTCATTCGCTCCATTGCCTGCGTTTCGCCGCGCCGCTGCTCGCTGCCGGCCTGCTTGCTGCCTGCGCCGCCGCGCCACCGCGCAGTGCATCCCCACCGGCTGCTGCTGCCGGCCAGTCCGATCCCGCCGCGACCGGCCCCGGCAAACTCGGCACCCTTGCCGGCACCGCCGGCGTAGCCGGTCCGCAAGTGAGCAACTCGCGCGCTTCGCGCGAGATCCAGCTGCCAGCCATTGTCGTGGTCCGTCGCTATGACGACGTGTTCAGCGAAAACGGCGCGAACCTGCCGGTCACGGTCGAATATGTCTGGGACTACGCGCGCGGCATCGGCGTCGAGCGCGTCTATACCCGCGACGGCCAGCCGCACAGCCAGCGCGACCTGCCCGAGCAGACCATGAATTTCACCGACGCCGAGATGGAGCTCGCGTTCGCCCTCGCGCGCGAGCACGCCGGTCTCGGTCCCGTGCTGGCCCAGCACGGCCTGCGCTTCTATGGCGGCTTTGCGTTTCGCGAAGCCACCGATCCGGGTTGCGGCCAGCGCTCGCGCTGCGTCCATGTGATCGTCTCCGGCGGCAATGACGGCGAGCGCCCGGTCGCGCACGCCATCGTCGACCTCATGAAGCGCGTCGTCGTGCATCCGTTCTATGGCCCGGACAACCCCGGACCGCTGTCCCAGGCACACCCATGATTTCACTTTCTTCCAAAGGATCGTCCGTGAAGACTCATCACCTCGTGCGCACACTGGCCTTGCTGCTGCTGGGCGGCTTCAGCGCCGACCTGCTCGCCGCCCATCCGAACTGCGCCGTGTCCGGCGGCACGCTGCTCAAGTGGCCGGCGACCGGCCCGGCAATCTGGGAAATGTGCTGGCTGCCGCCGAGCGCGAGCGCGGGCGTGCAGGGCTCGGGCCTGGAAGTGCGCGACGTGCACTACAAGGGCATCCCCGTCGCCAAGCGTTTCCATTCGCCGATCCTGTTCGCCGAATACCGCAACGGCTCCGGCGGCAACTGCTACCGCGACTGGAAGGACGCCAACGCGCGCTTCGCCGCCTCGCCGCCCACGCGCAACATGCTCGGCGTCCCCGGCACGTTCCGCGCGACGACGACCTGCGACGTCTCCACGAGCGCGACCGCGTCGCACGGCACCTGTCCGTTCAACAACCTCTCGCCGAATCCCTTCGTCAACGCCAACTGCATGAACAGCGGCGTCTCGATCGAGGACATGACCAATGCGGAGAACCCCGAAGAGAGCTACGTGATGCTGACCACGCAGTACTCGGCCAGCTGGTACCAGTACGTCAGCCGCTTCGCGTTCTACGCCAACGGCGACATCAATCCGGAATTCGGCTACGGCAATTCCGACGGCACCTACAACAACGTCACCCACTGGCACCACAACTACTGGCGCCTCGACTTCGACATCGACGGCGCTGCGCACGACCAGCTCGCGGCCAACGGCGTGCTCAAGTCGACCGAGTTCACCGACGTGCGCAGCCTGACCGGCGCACCCGGCGGGCAGCCGTCGTACTGGGAGGTGACCGACGGTGTAGAGGGCTTCGGCTATCGCATCAATTCCGGTGCGGGCGACTACACCCCGGTCAACGAGTCACTGCGCAACCTGCATCTCGCCGACGTGATCGGCTCGAAGTTCATCAACAACGAGTATTCCGACAAGGCCGACAACAATCTCAGTGACTGTGAGATGGTCGCGACCAACATCGCCAACGGCGAGAGCATCGTCGATGCGGACGTGGTGGTGTACTACACGGCCAACGTGCGCGACACGACCGCCAACAACTGGCCGACGCCGGGCAGCGGTGCGGTGCCGCAGGATTCGATGGTGTGCAAGAAGGTCGGGCCGCTGATCACACCGGTGGGCGACTGGCCGCTGTTCCGCGACGACTTCCAGTGAACGATCGTGATGTGGCTGTAACTCCTCCCCCGGGACCGCGCGCGCGCGGCAGACAGACAATTCGAGAGGCGACAATGAAGACCCGATCCCGCAGTTACCTTCTGACCTTTGCGCTGGCCGCGCTGATGCACGGCCCGGCCGCTGTTGCCGCATCCGCGGCGACGGGCGTGCAGGCGCCGCAGACATGGACGGCTTTGGGCGGCGACCTGGGCTTCATCTGGAACGTCGATCTGCTGCGCGACTACGGCATCGCGCTGAAGGGATCGACCGACGTCTCCGCCCCCGACAACCGTGATTTCGTCGCCGTGCCGTTGCGCGACCAGGGTGGTCTGAGCTTCGCCGTGACGGAAACCAACTTCGACCATTTCGTCGCCGGCCGTCTTGCGCTGCGCGGCGGGTTCAGCCTGACCACCCCGGTCGGCGAGATCTCGCTGGTCGATGCGGTCCTCGTGCCCCGTGGCGCGAATTCGCAGAAGCTCGACGTCGTCGACGCGACCGGCAAGAAGCTGTTCTACCTCGATCGCCTGATGTATGTGATCGCCGACGAAGGCCGCACCGTCGACGTGCAGACCATGGACCTGCGCCTGCATGAGGATCTCGCCCATCGTCTGGGCAAACCCGAGATCACCGACTGGGTCGTTGCGCAGATGCGCATGCGCCTCAACGTCGTCGCGCAGGATGGCAACTACATCCGGATCGTGCAGGGGGCGCCGGTCTGGCCGGGTACCGCTGTGGCCGGTGTGCCGGGTGCCACCTACCAGGCTGACGTGTTCATGCTGAGCTTCCAGGGCCAGTATTCGCGTTGCTCGACCAACCCGCCGGCCACCGGCACCTGCGACGGCCCGGCCGGTGCCACTGACGGCTATGCCGTTTTCACGCCGTCCTCCACATTGCGCAACAACGTCAATCACGGCACCTTCAGCCCGACCGTGGCCGGCGATCCGAACGGCACCAGCACCGCGCAGTATTCGGCCGACGTCGCGTGGTATCGCAAATTCTCTGGCACGTTCGCGCCGTACGACAACGACCAGCATCCGAACCTGATCTGGAACCTCTATCGCATCGATGCGAACAACCGTATCGAGCAGATCGGCCGTTCCGGCGTGAAGCATGCGTTCGTCACGACGAACACCAGCTGCGACAACAGCGGCCCGGGCAGCGGCGGCACCACCGGCGCGATTCTCGGCCTCGCGTGTTCCGATACCTACGGCACCAGTAACAACGACAGCAACAACGACCTCGGCCCGCGCAGCGAAATCATCCCGGCAACCGGGCAGTGGGGCCGCTGTGGCTCGATCTTCGATCCGAACTGCACGCTTACGAGCAACACGAACGGCGGCAACAACAACTACAGCCAGCGCATGATCACGCGCGAATCGCAGCTGGCCGCGGGCGGCACCTATTACTTCGAGTCCTGGTACATCGTTCGCGACGACATCAACATCTACAACACCATGTCGTCGCGGCCGGTCACCTTCAACTTCGGTTCGAGCTGGTCGTTGACCAACGGCGCGCCGCAGCTGCTCGGCCCGGTCATCAACCGCTGGGTCAGTCCAACGACGTCGAATCCTAACCAGAAGAACGTCGAGATCGCCAACGCCGAAGGCCATACGCGCGTGGCGGTCAATGTCGTCGACCTCGGCGGCGGCCAGTGGCGCTACGACTACGCGGTCATGAACCTCGACTTCGCCCGCGCCGTCACCCAGGGCACCGGCAAGTACAGCGACGACTCCGATCCGGCCCAGCGCTTCCGCGTGATCCACAACTTCGGCTTCGACCGCTTCAGCGTGCCGCTGCCCGAAGGCTTGAGCGCGAGTTCGATCGAGTTCAACGACGGTGACCTCGACGCCGCGAACAACTGGACCGGCACCGCCGCCGCCGGCACGCTGAGCTGGACCGCGCCGGTCAACCCGACGCCGCCGGCGAACACGCCGGCCGTGCTCAACCCGCTGAACTGGGGCACGATGTTCCGCTTCTCGTTCGTCACGACCCAGGCGCCGACGGCGGCCGACATCGACCTGCACGTCGCGCAGAGCGGCACGCCGGCGTCGTACACGGCCACGGTGCTCGCGCCGTCCTCGCCGGTCGTGGACCTGATCTACGCTGACGATTTCGAAGAGCAGCTGTAAGAGAACGTCCAGCAAAAAATGCTCGGCAAACTCGCGTAGGCCGTGAAAGCCCTCCCCTTCAAGGGGAGGGTTGGGTGGGGATGGTGTTCGCGCGCATAGCAGTCTGACGTGAGGCGTAATGTTCGCCATAGCGCAGTTTTTTGCTGACGAAGCAACATCAACCCATCCCCACCCAACCCTCCCCTTGAAGGGGGTGAAAGGCAGCCCTCAAGAACCGAAGGTTCTGGGTGGCGTGAGCGCCCAACGGGCCGGAGGGGTGGCTGTGGATGGGGCTGATT
>NZ_JAVTWC010000020.1:0-18456 GCF_032229445.1 Tahibacter sp. | reverse complement strand
CGGTGGAGGTGTCGGTGAACGTGGCCGTGAGGCCGCTCGTGCTGCTGCTGAAGTTTGCCACCGGCGGGGCGTTGCCGGCCGGGCCGGCGAAGCCGCCGATGCCGTAGACGTCCTGCGACTGTGCCGTGCCGCCGGATTCGTCGCGATTGTCGGTATAGATGGCCATGATTTCGCTCATGACCACATCCATGCCGTTGTAGTCGCCCCATTCGAAGCCATCCGTGAGATTCCTCGACGTGACCGTCGTCAGTCGCGTCGCGGTGCCCCAGGTGACGCCGCCGTCGGTGGAGACGGCGTAGTACAGATCGGTGCCGGTGCGGTTGGTCGAATGGCGGGTGTCGTAGTACATGACGAACACACGGCCGTTGCGGTCTACCGACAGCCACTGGTTGAAGCGGTCGACCGTGCTGACGTCGGTGCTCGAATGCGGCGAGGAGATCTGCCAGGTCGCACCACCGTCACGCGAGCGCGCAACACGGATGATGGCGTGGTTCGCCGTCGCGCTGGTGTTGTTCTCCGTCGTGGAGGTGTCGGTCCAGGAGACGTAGAGACTGTTGTTGAAGCTGCCGCCGGAGCGATCCGTGTCGACCGAGACGTAGGTGAACGCGCGGCGCGTTTCCATCGCCGGGATCGGGAAGTCGAAATCGGCATTGGTCGTGCTGACCGTCGTCGCCGCCGCGTAGCTGACGCCACCGTTGGTCGACTTCGACATGCGGATGGCCTTCCCGAGGCTGCCGCCGGAAACCGCCGGATAGAAGAAATACACATTGCCGGCAGTGTCGGACGTGATGTCGCTGCCGATGCCGCGATTGGCGCTGTCGAGGGTCAGGGCCGCGCTGAACGTCAGGCCGCCGTCGGTGGAGCGCGAGATCTTCTGAATGTTGTTGTCGTGCCAGGCGACGTAGACATTGCCCTTGTGCGGCGACGTTGCATGCATGTCGACGTGCAGGTATTCCTTGTCCGAGGTGTTCTGGTTGGACAGGGTGGCGCTGCGCGTCCAGCTCGCACCGTTGTCGGTGGAACGGTAGAAGTACACATTGGTGCCTCCGCCGACCACCGTCGACAGCGCGCTGGCGTAGCCGACGGTACCGTCGGGTGACCAGCCCACGGCCGGGTCGCAGCAGGTGTCGGCCAGCGATATCGCGCTGCCCCAGCTCACGCCGCCGTCGGTCGAGCGCCACATCTTCTGGCCGCTGCCCGGGCCGTTGGTACCGGCGATCACGAAATTGGTGTTGACCGGGTTGATCGCCACGGCCGATTCGGCGGCGCCTGCAGGCATCGTGATGCGTTTCTCGCCGCCGAGGAAATTCTGGAAGATGCTGCCGCGCGCGCCCTCGTCGGCCGGCGCAGATTCGTGGACCTGGAAGCGGCCCGCCGAATCGGACGTGATCGCCCGGTAGGTGACGCCGTTGATGCGATAGCCCTGGTACTTCGCCAGGTAGCCGTTCGTCGCGCTGCGCGGGTACTGCACCGGACCGAAGGTCGGCAGCTCCTTGTTCGCCTTGCGCATCTCGACGCGGTAGAACGCCGGGATCGCGACGATCGTTTCGTGTTCATTTTTGGACAGAAGCGCCAGATCTTCCGCGGTGAGCGCGTAGTTGCGGTCGTCCCACGGGCCCAGCAGCTGCAATGCGGCGTAGTCGACGCGCTTGTCGACGCCCCTGGTTGCGTCGATGGTGAAAACGACCGCGCGGCCGGCGTTGGTTTCTTCTTCGGCGTGCAGCGCGGTACCCACACTGCAACCCAGTGCCGCGGCGAGCAGCAGCGGCAGCCGGCCGATTTTCGACTTGTTCATTTACAACCCTCCCATTCATCCACGAATGCACCAGGCGAGATGCCTGGCGCCCCCGTCGCGAACGGATCGGCGGACGGCGCGGGCGATGGTCGCCGCGCACCCGTTGTCACGCCGAAGAGCTCGCGACCCGTACGGCCCACTGCCCGGACCGATGGCGGTCCCGGGACTCGCTTGCCGCGGCTGAACAACCCCCGTTATGTCAGCCGTCAACCGTTTACAGGATGATTGGGTATCCGTCCACAGATGGATTTGCATGTTCCGCAAGGCGGAATTGTGCGTCCGCACCAATAGCCGGTACGCGGCTCCAGCACGTCGCGGCTGCCGGCGGGTGCAGCAAACCGTTGAAATGCCGCGCTCGGTTCACCAGCGCCTGGCTGTCCCGGAGTTCTTCTGCGGCGCGATTGGCGCGTGTGCAGTGCAACATAGTGGAACCGCTACCGTGTCCCGCTCCGTCGTTTTCCGCTCCCGCTCGTGTCTGACCCTAGCTGCTCTGCACCCTGGCCACGCCGGCGTTTGCCGGCGACATCACCGTCAACACCACAGCCTTCTCAGCACTGCTGCGCCTGGGCTATCGTCGGCCGCATGACAACCCTGTTCATCTCAGACCTGCATCTGGACGACGAGCGGCCTTACATCACCGAGCTGTTCGAGCAGTTCCTGGGTGGCGAGGCGCGCGAGGCCCAGGCGCTGTACATCCTCGGCGACCTGTTCGAGAGCTGGATCGGCGACGATGACGATGCGCCGCTCGCGCAGCGGGTGCAGGGCGCGCTGGCCGAACTGTCGCGCAGCGGTGTCGCCACGTATTTCATGGCCGGCAACCGCGATTTCCTCGTCGGTCCGCGCTTCGCGCAGCGCAGCGGAGTGACGCTGCTCGACGATCCCGCACGCATCGACCTCGCCGGCGTTCCCACGCTGCTCATGCACGGCGACACCTTGTGCACCGATGATGTGGCCTATCAGAAATTCCGCGCGCAGGTGCGCGATCCGGCCTGGCAGCAGGCCTTTCTCGCGCAGCCGCTGGAACAGCGCCGCGCGTTTGCCGCGCAGGCGCGCGCGCAGAGCCGGCTGCATACCGGCAGCGCGATGGCACAGATCATGGACGTGACCGACACGGCCGTGCATGACGCGCTGCGCATCGGCGGCGCGCAGCGTCTGATCCACGGGCATACGCACCGCCCGGCGCGCCACCGCGTCGACCTCGGTGATCGCGTCGCCGAACGCATCGTGCTCGGCGACTGGTACGAACAGGGCAGTGTGCTGCGCATCGACGGCAGCGCCATCGAACTCGCGCGCTTGCGCTGACGCGCCGTCGCGTAGCAGCGGGACAGACGCCAGCTAGCGGGCGAAATCGCGCTTGAGCAGGCCGTACAGCGCCGTGTCGGTGATCTCGCCGTTCACCAGCCAGCGTTCGCGCAGATAGCCTTCGCGCTGGAAGCCGATGCGCTGGACCAGACGGCAGGACGGCTCATTGCGCGGGTCGATGTCCGCTTCGACGCGGCGCAGGTCCAGTGCGTCGAAGCCGTAGGCCAGCGCCGCACGCAGCGCTTCCTGCGCATAGCCCTGGCCCCACTGCGACGGGTGCAGCTGATAGCCGGTCTCGGCGCGCTGCTGTCCGCGGTTGATCGCGAACAGCGTGACGAGGCCGATCAGTTCGTCCGCGCCGGCGAGCGTGATCGCCCAGGGCCAGACTTCCTCGCGCTCGCCTATGCGGGAGCGCTGTTCGAACCAGTCCAGTGCCTGTTGTTTCTCGCTCCAGGTCGGGAAACTCCAGTAGCGCATCGCGCGCGAGTCGGAATGCAGCAGGTAGATCTGTTCGAGATCGCTGCGCCGCACGGTGCGCAGGCGCAGACGCGCCGTGTCGAGCACGGGTACGGCACTCAGGCTGTCGCTCATGGAAGCTTCCTCAAGAGCCATGGACTGCGGGGCACGGATGATGCCCGCTCGAGCGCCGGGCTTGCCAGCGCTGGCGCAATCCCTGCGATCCCGGCCTGCTACAGTCCGGTGCACTCGACGATTCGCAGGACGCACGGCATGGCCACCATTCTGATTCCGGGCATCAAGGGCAGCGAACTCGCCGACAGCTATCCGCTGGACTGGCCGGTGCGCTGGAGTCTGGAGGACATGGTGTTCGGCGACGCGTTCGAGAACCCGCTGGACTTCGCCCTGATCGACGGTCGCTACGAGGCCAACGACGGCCACCGCATGCTGCCGTCGCGGCCTATCCGCTACGCCTACGGCGAGATGGTCGGCAAGCTGCGCGCGTGGAAGCCGAACGAATCGCTGCACGTTTTCACCTACGACTGGCGCCGCCCGATCGAGCACGCGGCGCAGAAGCTTGCCGAATTCTGCGACGAGCTGCGCGGGCGCCAGGCTCGACTCAAACGCCCGACCGCGCTGAATTTCGTGACCCACAGCATGGGTGGGCTCGTGCTGCGCTCCCTGCTCGCACTGCGCGGGGGCAAGGATCCGTTCGCCGACCTGGGGCGCATCGTCTTCATCGCGCCGCCGTTCCGCGGCTCCGTCGCCGCGACACAGATGCTCATCGCCGGTGAGCGCGACGGCTGGTTCGGCACCGACGAGGACTACCGCAAGATCGCGCGCAGCTTTCCGTCGGTCTACCAGATGACTCCGCACTTCACCGACTGCTGCGTCGACGAGCAGGGCAACAACGTCGACCTGTTTGATGCGGCGAACTGGCAGGCGAACGTGCGTGACGGTAGCGGCGGCTTCGACGCGCGCTTCGTCGCTGATGCGGAAGCGTTCTTGCGCGGCGCTTCGCGCCGCGGCGGCAGCAGTCCGGCGAGCATGCTCGATGATGCGGCGCTCGCGGCGAACGCCGAGAACATTCTGATCCTGCAGGGCACCGGCATTCCGACGCCGCACCAGTTCACCGTGCAGCGTGCGAACACCAGCAATCCGAACTGGTTCGATTTCGCTGGCGCGCGCAAGGACGATCTCGGCGACGGCCGCGTGCACCTGCGCAGCTCTGCCATACCCGGCGTGACCCTTGCCGGTTTCGCCGGCGCGCTCGATCACGGCCGGGTCTGCCGCGACACGCGCGTGATCAATACGGTGTCACTGTGGCTCGAAGGCAAGCGTGCGCTGCGCATGCTGCCGCGCGGCCCCGACCACACCGTGGAGCGGCGCAGTCGCAGTTATTTCGGCGTCTGGGACGGCGACATCGCGAGCTTCGCGACGCACATCGCCTGAGGTGCGGGCATTGCCGCGCTACAGCGGCCGTGCGTAGCGTCGTCCGGTCAGTGCATAGCCGAGCCGTTCGTAGAATGCGTGCGCACCGCTGCGATGCACGGCCGTGGTCACGACCAGGCGCGTCGCGCCGCGCTGCCGCGCCCAGTCCTCGGCCGCGGCAACGAGGCATCGTCCCGCCCCTGTCCCGCGCGCGCCGCTTGCGACCACGAGCAGGGTCAGCTGCACCGCGGCTTCGTCGCGATTGAGCGCGTGATGCGCGTGCACCGTGGCCAGGCCGCGGACACCGGATGCGGTGCAGGCGACCAGCGCGACGGCCTGCGGATCCGCCGCGACGCGCGCCAGGCGCGATGCCGCCTGCGTCGCATCGGCCGGATAACCCAGCTCGCCGAGCAGCAGCGCCAGTGCGGCGGCGTCCCCGGCACGGGCCTGGCGGATCTCGATCATCTCGTGCGTGTCCTGCAGCCAGTCGTGCGGGAGGGGGATCTTGCCGCAAACCGGCTATTGCGCCACACCCGAGCCGGATGCCTCGCGTTCATTCACATTCGCCTACTGTGCCGCGCCGGCTGTCTCGCAGCCGATTCCTTTCCTCTCATGTTCAAGGCGTCCCATGCGCGCGATCCTGCTTGCCTGCCTCCTGTACCCGACGGCGGGTGCCGTCCTCGCCGATCCTCCCGAACCGGTTGCCGTGCTCGAGACGGTAGTGGTCAGCGGCGAGCAGCCTGGCCCGGGTTTGTGGAAAATCTCCAAAGACGATCATGTGCTGTGGATCCTCGGCACACTCACGCCGCTGCCGCGGCGCGTGGAATGGGTCTCGCGGGAAGTGGAGCAGATCGTCGGCCAGGCACAGCGCGTGCTGTTGCAGCCGCAAGTCTCGTTCAGCGTGGACGGCGGCGCGCTCGGCGGCCTGTTCCTGCTGCCCAGCCTGCTCAAGGCGCGCAACAATCCCGACAAGCAGACCCTGGTCGATGTGATTCCGGCTGATCTTTACGCGCGCTGGCAGCCGCTGAAGCGCAAGTACATAGGCCGCGGCAATGCGGTTGAAAAGCGCCGCCCAATCTTCGCCGCGCAGGAACTCTACGAGCAGGCGGTCGAACAGGTCGGTCTGCGCATCGACGGCAAGGTCGGCGACACGGTGGAGAAACTCGCGAAGAAGCACGATGTCGCGATCGAGCGGCCGGTGGTCAAGCTCAAGCTGGCCGAACCGCGCGACGCGCTGCGCGCGTTCGCGAAGTCCAGCCTCGACGACGTGGACTGCCTGCGCAAGACCGTCGACCGGCTCGAAACCGACCTGCCTGCGATGCAGCTGCGCGCCAATGCCTGGGCCGTCGGGGATCTCGAGGCGTTGCGTGCGTTGCCCTTCGTCGACCAGAACCAGGCCTGCCGCGATGCCATGCTGCGCAACAGCATCGTGCAGGAGACCGGCATGGGCGACCTGCGCGAACGCGTCGCCGCGGCCTGGCTGGCCGCAGCAGACGACACGCTGCGCGACAACGCCGTGTCGCTGGCGGTGCTGCCCATCGGCCAGATGCTCGCAGAGGACGGTTATCTCGATGCGCTGCGGCAGCGCGGCTATGTGGTCGAGGCGCCGCAGTAGCGGCGTCCTCACCCTTCTCGCGCGTTGTCGCTCCTACGATTCCCGATTCCCGATTCCCGGCTCAAGCAAACACCACCATGCTCTGCCGGCTCAGCGCGACCGGCGTGCCGTCGGGAGCGACGATCCAGGTCGACTGGCTGGTATAGCCGTCGCGCGCGGCGACGAGTTCCGCGTCGACGCGCCAGCCGGCCAGCGGCTGCGACGCGTAGTCCTCGACCAGCAATTCCAGCATCCACGTCAGCGAGCTGCCCGGCGAGACGCCGTCCATCCATGACAGCGCGACCGGTGGCACGAAGTCGGCAATCGAGAGCAGATGCCATTCGCTCGTGCCGCCGTCGTCGCGGACGCCGACCTCGAAGCGGTTTACGGTAACGGGCCTGTCCGCGAACGGCAGCGCGCCGTCGCGCAGGGTCACGGCGAAGTGCTGCATGAAATTCGGTGTGACGCCGGGCAGGAAGGGCAGTGGCGTCGGCGCGGCCTCCCCCACTTGCGCAGCGAGCACCGGCGCATGGACCACACGTGACGCACGGCCCGTGCCGAACACGCCGATCACGAGTGCGAGCAGACCGCCGCTTTCGTCCTCCAGCCGCGCCTGTACGTGCACCGCACTCTTACCGCTACGCAGGACTTGCGCGACCGCGCGCACCGGCCCGGCCGGCACCGGCGCAATGAAGGTCATCTGCAGCGTGCGCAACGGCAGTCCGGCCGGCAGCTGCGAGCGCATGGCCGCGACCGCGATCGCGGCCTGCAGGCCGCCGAACACGCTGCGGCCCTGCAGCCAGTCGTCGCCGACCGTGACCTGCAGACTTTCCCCGTCGCGCACGGCGCTGGAAATCAGTTCGGACAGTTTCATGGGGCGTGCTCCGGCAGGGCGATCGGTCGAGCGTAGTGCATCGCGCCGGCCGCAACCGGTGCAGGATTCGCCACCGGCCGCAGGTCCGGCGCAATCCACCATTGGCCCTGTTCGGTTTGCGCTTCGCCACGGGTTTCACGGTTCGGGCCGCAACGCGCAGGCAGCCTGCGAAGCCCGAATCACACCGTCTTCCACGCCACATCCCTTCGGAGTGCGCCATGCGCCGTTACCCGCCGTTGCCATCGCTGCTGCTGGCAGTGCTGCCGCTGTTCGCAGCCGCACCCGCGTTCGCCGCGACCTATCAGGTCGGTCCGACGCGCACGCATACGACGCTCAACCAGCTGTTCGCAGCGGTGAATCTCGGCGGCGGCGACATCGTCGAGGTGGACGGCAATGTCACGTATCCCGGCGGCGTCATCGTGCCCGCGGCCGACGGCGGCAGCAGCGGCAATCCGGTCGTGATCCGCGGCATCCGCGTCAACGGCCAGCGCCCGCGCATCGACGGCAGCACCAATACGGTGGAATTCCGCCAGTCGAACTACGTCGTGTTCGAAGGCTTCGAGGTCACCGGCGGCAGTTCCCGCTGCATCCTGCAGGGTGCGCACGACGTCACCGTGCGCGACAGCGTGATCCACGACTGCGCCGGACACGGCATCCTCGGTACGGACCAGTTCTCCGGCTCATTCACGCTGGAATACTCGGAGGTCTACGACGCCGGCGCTGGCACCTCGCAGCATGCGCTGTATATCCAGAGCGACGAGATCGCCTGGCCCGGTTCGGTGTTCCGCATGCGCTACAACTACATCCACGACAGCAACGGCGGCAACCTGCTCAAGTGCCGGCACGAGCGTGCCGAGGTGCACTACAACTGGTTCCAGGGCGCGGCCTATCACGAGCTCGAGCTGATCGGTCCGGACGAAGTCACGCAGCAGGACGGCTGGACCCGCGACCTCGTGCGCGAAGACCAGGATGTGGTCGGCAACGTCATCGTGCACAGCAATCCCGCGTTCGGCGCGGTCGTGCGCATCGGCGGCGATGGTTCCGGCGTCAGCAAGGGCCGCGCGCGCTTCGTGAACAACACCTTCCTGCTCACGTCGGGCCAGGACACCACGGTGTTCCGCATTTTCCAGGAAATGCAGTCCGTGGAAATGCACAACAACGTCATCGACGTGACCGCCGGCGGCGTGCCGCGCATCATCCGCGCGGTCGACGCCGAACTGGTCTGGACCGACGGGAGGCAGATCCGCGGCAGCAACAACTGGATCGAGAGCACGGCGAGCTTCGTGCCTGGCGTCGGTGAGTGGGCCGGAACCTTGACCGGCACGAATCCCGGATTCGCCAATGCCGCAAGCTACGACCTGCGTCCGACCGCCGGCAGTCCGCTGCGCAACGCCGGCAACAATGCGCCGGCCGGCAATCCCGCATTTGCCTTTCCCGGGCCGCTGTTTCCGCCAGCGTTCGTGCCGCAGCGTGGGGTTGCCGCGGTCGGCGCCGCGCTGTCGCGTCCGGCCGACGGCCTCGTCGACATCGGCGCGCTGGAACTTGCGACCGACGGCATCTTCGCGAACGGGTTCCAGTGATCCGGTTGACCGCTGCGATGGCAAGCCCGGCCGGCGTCAGTCGTCGGCCTGCCCGCGCCGGCTCGGCCTGACCGGCAGCGGCGCGAGTATCCAGGCCAGCGCAATCAGCTTGTCGCGCGTCGCGCTGCGCGGCTTGTGCAGCAGTTCGAGCGCGCGGGTGAGCAGGCGGTTGATCTCGGCGAGGTCGCGCCGGTCGACCCAGCCCTTGCTGCGCGAGGCCCAGACTTCGCGTTCCGCGCCTTCCGTCGCCACGTCGCTTCGCTTGAGCGCGGCGGAAAAATCGCGTGCGGCGATGCGCATCATGCTCGCGCCGACCTTGTCCACCGCCGCCGCGCCGGCGTTGCGACCGCCGCGGTAGCGCAGTTGCAGACGCGAGCCCTTGTCCACGCGCGTGCGGTAGCGGCGGCCCTCGCCCTCGTCGGGCAGCTCCTCGAGCAGACCGCCACCGACGAGCAGACGCAGGTGGTAGTACAGGCCGTCGGCGGGACGGCCGAGCTGCGCGGCGAGCGTCGCGACCGAGGCTTCGCCGCCGAGCGCTTCCAGCGTATCGACGAGTTCCTGCCGCGCCGGCGCGGCGAGCAAGGCGATCTGACGCGGCTTCTCGACCGCGCGATTGGCAGTGGCGGGGCGGGGCTTGCGGGGCTGTGCCATCGGTTGGGTTGCCTTCGTTGAAATACTGATTGAATATTCAATGACCGGATGATCAGCCACGATCTGCCGGACTGCAAGCGCCGGCGGGCGCGTAGCAGATCAAAACGGGAGAAAGTCATGTTTGTACGTGCGCTATCGCTGTTGCTGCTGGCGTTGTCAAGCGTCGCGAGTGCCGCGCCCGACGCCGCGGCCTTGCTGGCCCGGGCCAAGGCGGCCAGCGGCGGCGAAAACTGGAATACGGCCACGAGCCTTTCGGGCCAGGGCCAGATGAAGGCCGCCGGGCTCGGCGGGCCGGTGGAAACGCGCGAGGACCTGGCCACGGGCCGCAGCGTCGCGCGCTACAGCCTTGGCCTGTTCAAGGGCGCGAGCGGCTATGACGGCAGCGTGTCCTGGAACCAGGATCCTGGCGGCGAGGTAGCCCGTCTCGACGCACCCGAGGCGCAGCGCCAGGCGCGCACTGCGGCCTGGCTCAGCGCGCGTGCGTTCTGGTTTCCGCAGCGCGGGGCGGCGGTCTATGCCGCGCCGCAGGCGCGCGAAGAGAACGGACGGCGCTATGCCGTCGTCACCGCCACGCCGGATGGCGGCGACGCGGTCGAACTCTGGTTCAACGCCGACAGCGGTCTGATCGAGCGCTACGTGACCGGCCTGGCCGCGCAGGACCGTACCGTCATCGCGCTGGACGACTGGCGCGAGGTCGAGGGCCTGCGCCTGCCGTTCCGCCAGATCACCGACCGTGGTGCGGACGTGTCCAACCGCGTCGAGATCCTGTATGCGAGCCTGACCACGAAGGGTGCGATCGCCGACGCCGAGTTTGCCGTGCCCGCCCTGAGCGGCGGCGCGCGCATAGCTGACGCGTCGGGCCTCACGCGCATCCCGTTCCGGCTCGTGCGCGACCATATCCATGTGCAGGCGCAGGTCGACGGCCAGCCGGTGCGGATGCTCGTCGACACCGGCGGCGTCAACATTCTGCTGCCGGCGGCGGTGGCACGGCTGAAGCTCAAGACCGAAGGCCAGCTCAGCGCACGCGGCACCGGCGAACAGCGCGCCGATGTCGCGCTGACGCGGGCGACATCGTTGCGCCTCGGCGGTGTTGCGTTCGACCAGCCGCTGTTTTACGTCGTCGATTTCGGCCAGCTGCCCAACGTCGAAGGCGAGGACTTCGACGGCGTGATCGGCTACGAGCTGTTCCAGCGTTTCGGCGTGACGATCGACTACGTCGGGCAGGAACTCGTGCTGGCGCGGCCTGACGCGTTCACGCCCCCGGCCGGCGCAACGCCCGTACCGTTCACGCTGGCCGAGCGCATTCCGATCGTGCAGGCCCGTATCGACGGCCGTACCGCGCGCATCGCGGTCGATACCGGTTCGGGCGCGGCGCTCGACCTGCATTCGCCGTTCGTGCGGCAGCACGACCTCAAGCGCCGCTACGATGCGCGTTTCGAGCAGATTTCCGGGTGGGGCGTGGGCGGGCCGATGCGTGCCTGGCCGGTGCGTCTGGGCGAGCTGGAACTGGGCGGCTTCGCGCTGCCGGACGTCGCCGCGAGCCTGTACACCGGCGACAAGGGAGCGTTCGCCTCGCCTGACGTCGACGCGAATCTCGGCGGCCGCGTGCTCGGCCGCTTCACCGTCGCGTTCGACTACGCCGGCAAGCGCATGTATCTCGCGCCGAACGCGCGCTATGGCGAGCCGTTCCGCAACGACCGCAGCGGCATGGCGTTGCTGCGCGATGGCGATGCGATCAAGGTCCATGAAGTCGTCTCCGATGCGCCCGCGGCAGCGGCCGGACTGAAGGCCGGTGATCGCATCGTGCGCATCGGCACGGAGCCGACCGGTGCACGCACGCTGTCGCAGTGGCGCGATCTCCTGTCGACCGAAGCGGCCGGCACGGCGATCGAGGTGGGCTATGAGCGCGACGGCAAGCCGCAGATGGCGACACTCGTGCTCAAGGACCTGATTCCGCTGAAAGGCAAAACCGGCTAACGGCGTTTAGCCGGGTAACGGCATGGTGCCGCCGGCAACGGCGCGGCAGGCCGGCAGACCGGCGGCGTGGCCGGCGTGGCGTAACGCGACGCCGGCCACCGTTGTGCAGGAAGGCGTCCGATACCCTACGCCCCACCTGCCCAGGGACCCGCCATGTCTTCCTACCTGTTCCGCGTCGTCGTCGCGCTGCTGGCCGGCGCACCGCTGCTGGCGCACGCCGTCAGCCTCGACATTCCCGTCGGCCATCCGCGCAACTGGTACGGAAACGCCGCGCGCCTGAGCCAGGCGCGCGCGCACTTCGCCTCGACGCCGTTCACGCCAGCCGGCGAACCGACCACGCTGGCGTTCGGCCGCGCGCTGCGCGGCCTGCTCACGAACAGCACGACCGACTGCGACCAGGCCGTGGCCTATCTGAGCACCTGGGAAGCGCCGGCCGGCATCGGTGGTTTCCGCGACGCCACGCGCCAGCAGGGCGAGGCGCTGCTGCTGATCTACGACTGGTGTCATCAGCGCCTGTCGCCCACGCAGATCACTACGCTGGTCGCGCGCTGGAACGGCTACATGGACCGCGACAACGGCGACGACTTCGCCAATGAAGGCTCCGAAGCGAACAACTATTTCTGGGGCCGCGTGCGCAACAACCTGCTCTGGGGCATCGCGAGCGTCGGCGAAAATCCGCGCGCGCAGGAATTCATCGACAACGCGCTGGAGACGCGGCTCGGCGACTGGTTCCCTTCCTGGTACCAGGACTTCGGCTACGGCGGCGTGTTTCCCGAAGGCGCGGACTATGGCTCGGTCACGCTGTCGTATCCGATCGTGCCGTTCCAGAGCGCGGCGGATTTCGGCTTCGATCCCTATGCGCAGACCCCGTATTTCCAGGAAGCGCAGTACGCGCTGATCTACGGCACCACGCCCGGGCCAACCAGCATCACCGGCGTCCCTCCCGCCGGCAACGTGCTGTTCCCGTTCAACGACGACGCGACGTTCTTCGAAGGCAGTCCGATCAATGTACGCACCTACTACGGCGACGCCGCGCGCTATTTCGGACAGCGCAACGCGGCCAGCGGCAACGCGCGCCACATGCGCGCCTGGCTCGCGGCGACCAACGCGGGGCGCAGCTGGATGTTCGATGCGCTGGGCGGAGCTGGTCAGCCCGCCGACCTGAACGCCTTGCCGCTGGACTATTTCGCGCCCGGCGCGGCGGTGTTCTACGCGCGCAGCGCGTTCGACGCGAACGCGAGCGCGCTGCATATCCAGCTCGGTACGCCGGGCGGCGTACAGCATCGCCACCGCGATGCGGGCAATTTCCAGTTCTGGCGCAAGGGCCGCTGGATCACGCGCGAAAGCGTCGGCTATTCCAAGCCGCTGCGCGGGTTCGGCGGTGTCGGGCAGATCGATACCGAGCACCACGTCGCGCACAATGGTCTGCTGTTCCAGGGCCGCACGACCGGGCGCTGGGTCGGCAGCGGGCCCATCGTGATTCCGCCGGGTGCTGACCGTGGCGACCAGCCCGACGGTCTGCCCGAGGTCGTGCGCGTGCACCACGATCCGGAATTCGGCTACGTCGCGACGGATTTTTCCAAGGCCTACCGCAATACCGGCGGACGCCGTGTCGACTGGCCGTATGCGGACAAGGCCGTGCGCGAGTTCCTGTTCCTGCGCCGCTTCGGCGCGCTCGTGATCCTCGACCGGATGCGCACGAGTGGCGACTCGCAGCTGCCGTTCTATTTCACGCCCAACTGGATCAGCAGCATCGAAGGCAGCGGCGCGCCCGATCCGCAGGCCGTGCATGTGAATGCGGACGCCGTGGTGCGCACATTCCTGATGCACTTTGAGACCGCGCCGGCGACGGTGGCGAACCGGGTCAGCGCGACGGTCGGCAACCAGGTCGCCGAACTCATCACGCTGCTGCCGGCCAATCCGGTCTACCGCGTCGTCAACGAAGATGTCGCCGGCGCGGAGCTGTATGGTCAGCACCGGCTGGAACTGGATTCCAGCGGGAGTGTCGAGAGCTATTTCCTCAACGTCGTGCACGGCCGCGACAGCGGCGTTGCCGCTCTGGCCACGAACCTCGTCGACAATGGCGGCAGCTGGACGCTGACCTTGACCGATGCGCTGCAAGGCAGTGTCAGCGTCGTGCTGCTCAAAGGCATGGCCTCGAACGGCGGCAGCGTCACCTTCGGCGCTGCCGCGCCGGTGCCGCTGCATGGTGGCGTGCAGGGCATCACGGTCACGAGCGAGGGGCCGGTCTGGGCTTCGCTGCAAGATGCGATCTTCGTGAACGGCTTCCAGCTGCCGTGAAGCGACGCGCGATCACGCCGAGGGCAATTTCGACCCCGGCGCGATCGGACCCTGCTCAGGTTTGGCCTGCTGCCGCGGTCACGACGATCTCGACCTTCCACTGCGGATTGGCGAGTGCTGCCTGCACGGTCGCGCGCGCCGGCGTGTGGCCGGGCACGACCCAGTATTGCCAGACCGCGTTCATCGCGTCGAAGTCAGCAAGGTCGACGAGGAAGATCTCGGCGCGCAGCAGGCGCGACTTGTCGCTGCCGGCGCGGGCGAGCAGCGCATCGATAGCGTCCAGCACCTGCTGCGTCTGGCCGGTGATGTCCGCGGCGGCATCGTCGGCGATCTGTCCGGCGAGATAGATCGTGCCGTTGTGCACGACCATTTCGGACATGCGTGGACCGGTGTCGAAACGCTGGATCATGGGGATTCCTTGCAGGTGATGAGGGGGCGTCATGAGGCGATGACACATGCATCGCCCGCAAGCGCATAAGTGGCGCGTCGTCGCGGCTAGCGCACCGGATCGATCTTCAGCACAGCGCCGGGATTCGCATCGGTCAGCAGGTACAGGCCGCCGTCGGCGGCGACGCGCACGTCGCGCAGGCGCTGGCCGAGTTCGGCGAACAGCACTTCCTGCGTGCCGGGGTCACCGCCGTGCAGCGCTATGCGCCGTACCTGCCGCGCGGCCAGCGCGCTGACCAGCAGGCTGTCGCGCCACTGCGGAAACGCAGCGCCGCGGTAGAGTGCGAAGCCGGCCGGCGCGATCGACGGCGTCCAGTGCAGCAGCGGCGGTTCCAGTCCGGGCCGTTCCGTATACGGCGTAACCACCGCACCGCTGTAGTCCAGGCCGTAGGTGACCAGAGGCCAGCCATAGTTCCGTCCCGGCCGGATACGGTTGATCTCGTCGCCGCCACGCGGGCCGTGTTCGTGCGCGTAGATCGTTCCGTCGCTCGGGTCGACCAGCAGGCCCTGCACGTTGCGATGGCCGAAGCTGTAGATTTCGGGCAGCGCGTCGGCGCGGCCGACGAAGGGATTGTCGGCCGGTACGCTGCCGTCGCGGTTGATGCGCACGAGTTTGCCGAGGTGGCTGCTGATGTTCTGCGCTTCCTCGCGCAGCGCGAAGCCGTCGCCGAGTCCGATCACGAGGCTGCCGTCGGCGAGCTGCGCCATGCGCGCTCCGAAGTGCACGGCGCCCTTCTTCAGCGGCCGCGCCGAGAACAGGGTCTTGACGTCGCTGAGCGCAACGCCGTCGAATCGCGCGCTGATTACATTCGTTGCGTTCGCCTCGCGGCTGCCGGCGGCAAACGACAGGTACAGCGTGTGGTTCTGCGCGAAACCGGCGTCGGGCAGCACGTCGAACAGGCCGCCCTGGCCGTGCGCGAGCACGGCCGGCACGCCGGAGACCGGCTCGGCGCGCAGCGTGCCGTTCTCGATCACGCGCAGGCGGCCGGGACGTTCGGTCACCAGCACGCGGCCGTCGGGCAGGGTGGCCAGCGACCAGGGGTGGTCCAGGCCGTCGGCGATGGCCGTGACGCGGTAGTCGGCGGCCGCCGCGGCGCCGCTGACAAAAAGCAACAATGCAGCAATGCGCATGGGCACTGGCTCCAGCCGTAGGCAGGGCCGGACCTTAGCAGAAGCCGCCCATGTCGCTGTCGCGCTGTGGCGCTGTGGCGCGAATCGACTACGCTGCACCTCTCCCGCCCGCGAGATCGCCGCCATGGCCGGTTTGCCGCCTTCCCGGACACGCCGCTGCACGGCTTTCCTGCTCGCGATCGTGGTCTGCGCGCTGTGCGGCTCGATCGCGCAGACCCAGTTCAACCTGGCCGAATTGCAGGCGCTTGGCCTGCCCATTCCTGCGGGCGTGCGCCTGCAGACGACCTGGCGCGACATCTACGGTTTCGGCCCGCTGTATGCGGCCGTCGTCGCGGTCGGGCTACTGCCGGCTTTCGCCCTCGCCGGCGCACTCGCCCGCGGCGGCCGGTCGCGATTGCCGCTGTACCTGGTGGCCGGCGGCAGCGCGGTCTGGGCCGCGCTGGCCAGCGCGAATGCGCTCGCCGGCATTCCCGTGCTCGTGTTCGCGGCGCGCGTGCCGGCGGGCCTGGCCTGCCTCGTCGGCGGCGGCGTGCTGGCCGGCGCGGTCTACGCCCTGCGCACGCGCTGAGGGCGGCAGTCGCCAGCACGTCGATCCGCGCGGCTGCGCCATTCTGATGCGCATACGCCACGGTTTCCGTCTGGCGGCCGACACCGCCTTCCGCCGACCGGCACTGCGAATTCGCGCAAAGCCCGCGCCATACTCGCCCATTCCCGCAGGACGCGCCTGGCACGGCTTTTTGCCGACGCCGTTCGGACGGGATACGCAAGCGGTTTCTTGGGTTTGAATTCGGGGGTTTTCGTAATGCGCAACCTACATCTCCTGCCGGCAGCGCTGCTGCTGGCCTTCGGCGCGAACGCGGCCATGGCCGCCAGCGCCACTGAAGCACTCTGGGCCGAAACGTCGCAGCGCACACCGGCTGCCGATGCACCACCGGCGGCGCAGTTCCGCGCCGTCGCGCTGGACGCTTCGGCGCTGCAAGCCTTCATCCACGACGGTGCCGGCCGCGGCGAGACGCTGGCGGTGCCGCGTCCCGAGGGCGGTTTCGACGAATTCGTGCTCAGTGACTCGGGCGTGATGCCGCCGCCGCTGGCCGCAAAATATCCGCAGATCAGGAGCTATGTCGGCGTTGCGGCCGACGGCACCCAGGCGCGCATCGACGTGTCGCCGCTGGGTTTCCAGGCCATGGTCTTCGCCCACGACGGTGTCTGGGTCGTGCAGCCGCAGGACAGCAGCGGCGGCAACGCGTACATGAGTTTCGCGCGCGGCCAGCTCCAGGCGAGCAAGGATTTCCAGTGCGGCGTGCATGGGCGCCCCGTTGCCAACAACATCGATGCCGCGCTGCGCGCCGGCCCGCTGCCGCTGACCACCACCGGCACGATCAAGCGCGACTACACGATCGCGATGGCCGCCAATCACCAGTACGTTGACGCAGTGACGCCAGGCACGCCGACCGTGGCGACCGGCCTGGCCGGCGTCGTCGCAACGATGAACCGCGTCAACCAGGTCTATGAAAAGGATTTCGCGATCCACATGACGCTGGTCGCGAACAACGACCTGCTGGTCTATCCCAACGCGGTCGACGACCCGTATCCGAACGACGACACCGCGATCGACATCAACACCGCGCATATCGACTCGGTGATCGGCTCAGCCAACTATGACGTCGGCCATGTGCTGACCACGGGCTCGGGCGGCGTTGCCGGCCTCGGCGTGATCTGTATCGGCGGGCAGAAGGGCGACGGCACGACCGGCTCAGGCAATCCCACCGGCGATCCGTTCTGGATCGACTACGTGGCGCACGAACTCGGCCACCAGTTCGGCGGTGACCACACCTTCAACAGTACGACCGATTTCTGTGCTGGCAACCGCAACGGTCCGACCGCGTACGAGCCGGGCAGCGGTTCCACGATCATGGCGTACGCCGGCATCTGCGGCACGGCCGACCTGCAGCCCAACTCGGATCCGTATTTCACCGCGAGCAGCCTCAACGAAATCCGCACCTACACCTTCGGCGGCGGCGCGGGCTGCTCGACGACGACGACGAATCCGAGCGCCGTGCCCACCATCGCACCGCTGTCGAACTTCATCATTCCGGCGCGCACGCCGTTCGTGCTGACCGGTTCGGCGACCACGACCAGCGCCGGCACGCTGAGCTACGACTGGGAGCAGAACAACACCGGTTCGACTAACAACAACCTGACGGTGGATCCGGGCAACGGTCCCATCATCCGTTCGCTGAGCCCGACGGCGAGCGGCACGCGCATCGTGCCGCGCCTGTCCAACCTGATCGCCGGCACCACGCTCACGGGCGAGATCCTGCCGACCACCAACCGCACCATGACCTTCCGCCTGACCGTTCGCGACAACGTGCCCGGCTTCGGTAGCACGAACAGCGCGGACATGACGGTGCAGTCGGTCGTCACCAGCGGTCCGTTCAAGGTCAACACGCCAGCCACCGCGGTCAGCTGGGCCGGCGGCAGCACGCAGAACGTGACCTGGGATGTCGCCGGCACGACCGCGGCACCGATCTCCTGCAGTCAGGTCGGCATCGACGTCTCCACCGACGGCGGCCTGACCTACACCCAGCCGGTAGGCACGTTCGCGAACACTGGCACCGCGTCCATCACGGTACCGAACGTCGCGACTGCCCAGGCCCGCGTGCGCGTGTCCTGTGTCGGCAACATCTTCTTCAACATCTCCGCGCCCAATTTCACGATCACCGCGACGAGTGATCTGATCTTCGGGAACGGTTTCGAACCCTGAAGCCGGGTAGTGAGGTAGGAGGAGTGAGAAACGACTAGGCGCGGCGCTTTGGCGTCACTCGTTTACTCACTTCTCTCCACTGTATGACTGGAAAAAAGGGCTCATCGCGGAATCGTGTGGGTGATTCCGGCATCCAGTAGTTGCTGTCACGTC